>CAYQAQ010000278.1:0-4855 GCA_964415495.1 uncultured candidatus Brocadiaceae bacterium
TCCTATCAGCGGTTTCCCGCTTATCTGGGCGTCCACAAAACCGGGGGAGGATCAGCGCCGGAAACGGAGACGATTTCCTACGAACGGAAGAAGGCCCGCGGCCGCCAGCGCGTTCCCACCGAACTGCCCGTCATCGAACACACCATCGAGGTCCCCGAAGCCGAACGCATCGGTGCCGACGGCACGCCGCTGGTGCTGGTCGGCTATGACGTCAGCGAACGGATGCACCTCATCCCGGAAACCCTGGCGCGCCTCGTCATCAAGCGCGAACGCTACGGCGACCCCGACACCCGTGAAACCTTCGTCACGGCGCCGCCACTCGCCGCCTTGATTCCCAAAGGCAAGCTCAGCGATGCCTTGATCCACGAAATCATCGTCCGCAAATACCAGCTCGGCTTGCCGCTCTACCGTCAGGCCGATGATCTGACGCGTCGCCTCGGTGACGGCGTGAGCCGTTCAACGCGCAGTGAGGTCAGACTCCGGGTGGGCCGCAGCATTAGCTGCTCGCGGGGAGTTCGCCCTGCAAGCGATTGCCTGGAGCATCGAAGGCGAAGGTATTGGCGCGGCGATGGTGATCCGAGGTATTCGGGCCGGAACCGTGGATCACCAAGGGTCCGAAGAAAACCACATCGCCTGGCTGCATGGCGACGACGGTGGCATCCGGATACGCGTCAAGATTACCGGGGATGCCGATGCTGAAAGAAGACGACGCAAAGCGCATCAGCGGCAGCAGACCTTGGTGGTGTGACCCATCGACAAAGCGTAAGGCGCCATTGGCTTCGTCAGCGGCATCGATGTACAGCATCGCGTTGATCTGGGTGGGCGCTTTGACATCGTACTGCCAGTATTGAAAATCCTGGTGCCACGGCGTAAACGAGCCATCACGGGCTGCTTTCATCATCAGCTTGGAATGGAACAGCAGCACATCCGGACCGATGAGCTGGCGCATAATGGCCAAGAGCGCTTCACTATGCGACACCGCGTCGAGCAGCGGACACACGCGCTCGCTGTGCATGAGCTGACGGATCCGGCGCGTGCCGGTGGCCACACCCTCTTCCCAGGAGACTTGGGCACCTTCGGGCGTGCGGCCGGTTTCATCGGCAACTGCGGCGACGCGCTCATGCAGGTCGTCGATAGTGGCGGCGATGGCTGAGATCCCGCGAGGGTCGACCAGTCCCCGGCGCACCACCCAGCCGCGCGTGTGGAAATGCGCGAGTTCGGCGGCATCCAGGCCAGCGGTGGATGAGGACAAGGGAGTGGTGGTGAGCGTGCTCATGGCCGCAGTATCGCTCGTCGGGCCCACGGCGGCCATGGAGGAGAAGGTTGGGGACCTGGAGAATTCTGCTGCGTCCTGCGTCCAGTCAGCCAAGGCGAGTGATGGGTATGCTCCGCCGATCTAAAAGCCTAGCGGTTGGGTGCCAGGAATTGGACGCAGGACGCTCGGCTGGACTTCATTGTATTCCCGCACCACAAACACCACATTCGGAATGTCGAGCTGGCGGGCCGCATCCATCGCCATCACGACCTTGGTATAGGGCGCCTGCTCATCGCCCGAGATCACCAGCATGGCGATCGGCTTGGTGGCATTGAGCGCGGACAAATGACTGAAGAGCGCGTCGTCGCCGATGAACGTAGTGCCGACGGCCAGTCGACCATCATTGGCAATGGTCAGCGTCGTGCCTTGGGCGGTGTCGGCGAGGATGGCGGCCTGAGCCTTGGGCAGCACGACATCGAACAGCGTCTGTTCGCTGAACGTCGAGGTGACGATGAAGAACAGCAGCAGTAGGAAGACGCAGTCGATCATGGCCGTCAGGTCGGGACGGTCGTCGGTATCTTCCAAGTGATCGGTGAGACTCTTGCTCACGCGACGGTCTCCGTGGTCAGGGGCGCAGCACTCGCCGTGTCGACAGTGCCCCGGCTGTGATGATGGGTGTGGCGATACTGCGCGCGGTTGATGGCGGCTTCGACGATTTCTGCATGGCTGGTCAGCTTGCTGCCGAACCAGCGATTGGCGACGATGGCGGGAATGGCGACAATCAGTCCGGCAGCAGTCGTGAACAATGCCATCGAAATGCCACCAGCGAGTTCGGATTTGTCAGCACCGCCATCGGCGTTGATTTGCGAGAACGTCACGATCATACCGATGATCGTACCCAGCAGGCCGAACAACGGGGCGATGGCGGCGATGGTGGCAATGGCACCCAGATTCCGTTTGAGCGGTTTCAGCGCCAAGCTGCTGGCCGTGGTCAGCGCGTCGCCCAAGGCAACGCCGCCGAGTTGGAATTCATGCAGTCCTTGCGCCCAGGCTTTGCTGATCAGGGTTTCATTGGCGCGCGCGGCCTGTTCCGCGTCATCGACTTTGCCTTCGCCAATGAGCGTACAGCAGCGGTCGAGCACATCCGGGTCGTAAACAGCTTCCGCCGCCAGCTTCTTGCGCCGTTCAGCGATCAGCGCAATGAGGACGATGGAACACAGCCACAGCGGCCACATCGCCCATGAGAACAATTGGCTGAATTGACTCAGCCCGGTGGTCGTGGCGGCCTCGACCGCAGGAGTAGGAGGAGCAGCGGCTGGAGAGGCGGCGGCGTCGGCAGCGGCGGCAAGTGCCACGGCGACAAGATCAAACAAGGGCATCAGGGTTCCTTCGATGCAGCGGTATGGGCAAGGCGTTGAGCGGGGAAGGCGACCGGCAGCCAGGCGGTGACCTCACGGTTCTGTTCGCCGTAAGCGGCGCGCGGATCCTGATAGGTCATGACGATGAGGCTGCCGGAGCGCGCCGCCAGGGTGCGTTCGTCGGCGGTGGTGACGAACGCTTGGGTGTCCACACTGGCGCGAAAGACCCCGGTGTCGATGCCGGTCTCCTCGAGAATGAAGAAGAGGCGTTCGGAGCGGCCTTCGATGCCCACGGTGGCGGCGACGCGGTCGCGCAAGTCATCACGCAGATTCATATCGGCGTCGGTGATCTCCAGGCCGAGCGGTTGGCCCGGCAGGATCCATTCGATGGATTGCTCCGGGTTGACCGCATCAGTAAAGCGCAAGCTGGCATCAGCACCGAGCAGCACCACATCGCCCCAGGTGTCGGGTTTTATGAACGTGCCGATATCTTTCGATGACGCCCACTGCCAATGGTCCGCATGATGATTGGGGCCGAGATTGACCGAGAAATTCATCGCCAGAACTTGGCCCGGCAGCAGGATCGGTTTGGCGAGCGCGCTGCGATCAATGAAGGCCTCGACCGTGTAGCCATCGCCATCGGGGCGAGCCGCTGCGAAGCCTTTGCCGGCACGATCATGCACTCCGCGCCGTTGGCCCCGTTGGCCATGCTGATACTCAAAGAAGCGCTGACCATGGGCACCTTCGACGCCAAACGGTGCAATCATGAAATGATGCGCGGTTTCACTCTTGCCGGCGTCACTGCGGCGGCTGTTGTCGAGATCCAGCCACCATTCGCAGGCATCACCGTTGTACGGCGTATTGGCTTTGGGAATGCTGATGCCGTTGCTGTTCGGTACGCGATACGCGGCGAATATACCTTTGGTAGACCAGCGCAAGTGGACGGTGATGCCGGTGTCATGCAGGGTCGTGGCATCATTGCCATTCCAGCGGATCGGCAGTCCATGCGTCAATTCGCCCCAGTCGCTGAGATCGCCGTCGATCACCGGCGCGTCATGAATCATCGGTGCGCCGCCCCAGGCGGGGGTCGGGAAGTCGGGGTCGTCGAGTTTACGCTCCGGTTGATCGGCGCGCAGCGTCCGCAGCTGATCCAGTTTTTCTTGCTGGAAATCGGCGATCCACGCCTGCTCGGCGACTTCCTTCGGTACGTTGCGATGGCGGGTGGCCAATCCCTCGACGGCTTCGACTTCGCCATAGGCGTTGTCGGGGTTCATGCGGTTCTGGAGGTCTTTAACGAACTTCTCGTAGGCTTCGCGATTGAGCCGGGCGCGGTTGCGCGTATCGCCCGTGCCACCTAGTCCTGGTCGACCATCGCCGACCAGCAGGCTGGCACCGGGAAGCAGGCTCGGTGCGCCGACACTGCGTCCGTCAGCGAGTTTGGCGCTGGCTTCATCGAGACGTTTGCCGAGCTCAGCCAATCGTCGCAGTCGCTCGGTATCGCCCAATACCGAGCCGATGCGCACCTGCTGTGCGGCCCCCGCCACGGCTTTGGTGGTCTCGGCGGCTGCCGTCTCGCTTGCGGCGGTGGCGGCGGCTTCGGCGGCGGCAGCGGCGGCGGCCGAGGCGGTCATCGGTAAGGCCTCCAGGGCGTGCGCGGCCTCCGCCTGCGTGGCAATAACGTGCGCGGCTTGATCGAGAGCCGCTGCGGTCGCTCGCAACTGCTCTTCGCTGGCGCTCATCGCGGCCGCAGCATCGTCGCTGATATTGTTGCGGAGCGCCCTCTCGGCTTTGCTCGCCTCGGCCACGGCCTTGGATTCGCTGGTCTGCTTGCGGGCATCACGCAGAGCCTTGTCGTCGGCGGTGACCTGATGGGCGACGGTAAGGGCATCGCGTGCGGCAGCGTGAGCCGCAGTGACCGCCGCCACCTGTGCCTGCTGAGCCGGAAGCTTGGCCAAGGATTCGGTTGGGGGATGGTCGCGAATATCGCGTTGATGGTCGGCCAGCGTCTGCAGCGCATCGCGCGCCTGGCTGACCGCGGTCTGCGCGCGGTCGAGTGCGGCGGCATCGGTTAATTGGTGACGCTGGTCCAAGGCGGCGGTTACGGGTGTGGCGGCAGGGTTGGTGGCGGACAACTCTTCGGTGAGCGCCTGGCGGATGTCCTCCTGGACCAGCGTGTTCAGCTGATCGCTGTTGATCGGCACCCGCTGCAATTCCTTGGCGAAGGCATCCATGACCCGCTTGC
>CAYQAQ010000279.1:0-4852 GCA_964415495.1 uncultured candidatus Brocadiaceae bacterium
TATGCGGGCGAACCACCCTGGGTGCTGAACGGGCTGAGTCTGGACATCGCTGCCGGCCAGACCGTCGCCATCGTCGGGCCGACGGGCCACGGCAAGAGCACGCTGGTGCAATTGCTCTGTCGTTTTTATGACGTGCAGCAGGGGGCGGTCGAGGTGGATGGCATTGATGTGCGCGCCGTCCGCCAAGAGGATTTGCGGCGTCAGGTCGGCGTGGTGCTGCAAGACAACGTGCTGTTCACCGGCAGCGTGCTCGACAACTTGCGCCTCGCCGCACCGGACGTCGACGACGCGACCCTGATCGCCGCCTGTCGTGAACTGGGTGCAGACGAAGTCCTTGAGCGATTGACCAAAGGCTATCACACCCAAGTCGGTCCGCAGGGCGTGCACTTGAGCATGGGCCAGCGTCAGTTGGTGTGCTTGGTGCGCGCGCATCTCGCCCAGCCGCGCATCCTGGTCTTGGATGAGGCCACCTCCGCCATCGATCTGCATACCGAGGCCCGCATCCAACGTGCTTTGAAGCGGCTACGCCAAGACCGCACGGCCATTATCGTCGCCCATCGCTTGTCGACCATCCGTGATGCGGATCGCATCGCCGTCATCCAATCGGGTCGCGTTGTCGAGGTGGGAACCCATGACGAGCTCACCGCCCAAAACGGGGCCTACGCCGATCTGTATCGGGCCTATGAACAGGTCTGAATCGGGTTGGCCAGCGCCTGGTTACCAACCATTTACCGTCGCCGCCCGATCCTGAAGCTACCCTGCATCCATGGTTGCCCCGCTTTTGCTCGTCGAAGATGAACCTGCGATCGCCAGTGGCCTGATCGATTTGCTCAGCGGCCAGGGCTACGTGGTCGAGCACGCAGCAACGGGCGATACGGGTCAGGCTCTGGGGCTGGCCGGTAACCATGCGTTGGCCTTGCTCGATGTCATGCTACCGGGGATCGATGGCTTTACAGTGTGTCGGGCTTTGCGTGCCGCACGACCGCGGTTGGGCATCATCATGCTCACCGCCAAAGGCGGCGAGGCGGATATTCTCGCCGGCTTTCAGGCCGGTGCGGACGACTACATCGCCAAACCCTTTGCTATCGCGCCCTTGTTGGCGCGCCTTGACGCCTTGCTGCGGCGCGTCGGCGCGCGCTCCGAGGTGTTTACGGCAGGCGGCCTACGCATCGACAGTGAATGCCTGACCGCGCAGCACGCCGGTCTGCGCTGCGATCTGATTCGGCGCGATGTCGAATTGCTCGCGGTCCTGGCGCGCCGTCCCGGTGCCGTAGTCCCGCGCAGCGAATTGTTGGCCGAGGTCTGGGGCTATGCCAAACCAGACGCGGTCGAAACGCGCTGCGTCGATATGCATCTGGTGAAATTGCGGCGACGTTTGGCAGTTTTTGGCGATCTGGGTGAGCAGTTGATCGAAACGGTACGCGGGGAGGGCTACCGTCTGCGGGCCGAGGAGCGTTGATATGCCACGGTGGACTTTCGCGATGGTGGGCTTCGGGTTGGCGGTATTGCTCGGCGAAGCATGGCTGGTGCAACGTGCCCTCGACGCGGTGGATCGTGAGGCTGCTGCTCGTCGGGAACAACTCATCGAGCGCTGCCACGCCGAACTCGGGCGCGGCCTCGCCGAATTGCTGTCGCGCGAAGACGCCCGGCCGTTCACGCATTGGCGGCATCTCTACGTGCCGGACGACGCAGTGCCCGGATTGGTGACCTTGGCGGTCAGTCCCTTGGCGCGTTTGCCAGAAGATCCCGCGATCATCGGTTGGATTCAATATGATCCTGATGGCAGCGTACACACGCCCCTGCGGCCACGTGATGAGGAACTCGCGCGGCTCAGCGCTGGTTGGAATGACGCAGCCTTGGTGGCGCACAACGACGAACGCGTCAACGAACTGATGGCGCGGCTGGTGTCCGTTGAAGCTATGCCAGAGCAGCACGCGACGGTGCTGCAGGAAGACTCGCACACCAGCACGTATGGCTATGCGCAGGTGGACGCCTACCTCAACCGCAAACAAGTGGATGCGTCCCTCAGTCGCTCTCAGGGTGAGCGCGTGGTAGCGACTCGTTCGGGGAATATCGCCTCGTTCATCGATCCCCTCGCCGATACCCGCAACGCCCAGGTCATTCAAGAGGCCCAGCAGAACCAAGATCCGACTCAGGCGATGATCGCCTGTATTCCCGACGGCTGGGTGGCAGGGGGGGTCTTGGCGGCTGAACAGACGGTGGTAATCGGACCGTTTCGCGCCAGCCCAGCGCGCGCCGATTCCTTGCTGCTGCTGCGCGACGTCGCTGTTGCGGGTGGGACTTGGCGTCAAGGGGTGATGCTGGATCGCGCCGCTGTGCAAACGCGTTTGGCTCGCGACCTGCTCGATGACGCTGAGCGTCCCGCTGGCTTAGCGGTGCATTGGGACCAGGAACCGGGCGCCCGCGCGTTTGCACCGCCATTTACCGACCTGTCGGCACGGATCGACTTACCGCCCGCGGCTACGAACGGTCAGCGGCGCGCCGTGTTGGGGTTTGGCATCGCGGTCCTCACCGCCACCGTAGGGGCGCTGCTCGCAGCGTACCTCGCCTTGAACGCGGCGCTGCGCGATGTGCGGCGGCGCCAGGATTTTGTCGCTGCCGTTACCCACGAACTCAAGACGCCCCTGACGGCGATCCGTCTGCACGCGGAAATGCTGCGCGATGGCTTGGTCGCCGATCCGCTCAAACAAACCGCCTACCATGCCACGATCGTGGCGGAAAGCGGGCGCTTGGCGCGCCTGATCGGTAACGTGCTGGATCTCGCGCGGCTCGAACGCGGCGAACGTGGCTTGAGTCCGCAGTGGGGCGATCCGACCAGCGTGATTGACGAAGCCGTGGCGGTGATTGAGCCGCACGCGCGCACCTTGGGTTTCACCATCGTCGTCGAACGCGCGCCGGAAACCCTCAGTGCACGCTTTGATCGCGATGCGCTGGTACAGGTGGTGATCAATCTGGTCGACAACGCACTCAAGTTCGCCGCTGGTGCAGAGCGCACGATCACCTTGACCGTGCGCCAGCAGGGCGAGCGCGTGACGGTGGCGATCGCCGATCGTGTCCCCGGGGTTCCGGAAGCCGATTTACGCCGGATTTTTCAGCCATTCTGGCGTGGCGGCCGCGAGCTCACGCGGCGCGCGCCAGGTACCGGCATCGGTCTCGCCCTGGTGCGCTCCCTGATGGAAGGCATGGGCGGCAGTGTCCACGCGCGCAACCGCCCCGAGGGCGGTCTGCTCGTGGAATGCGTGCTGCCCACGTAACGTGGCAGCTCACCGTTCAGCGATTGAGCCAGTCAGCGATTGAGCAAGGCCTCGACCGCTGCCCAATCGGCGGCGGTGATGCCGTCCGCCGCCGCCTTGGGGTCGGCCGAGAGCCGTTGGGCCTCAGCCAGAATCGCTACGCCATCCTCTCCGGAGAAAGTGCGTAACGCACCATCGGCCTGGCACACGAGAATGCTGCCGGGTTCCCGGTGACTGCGATCTTCGAATAAGACGGGCTGCCAGAACGCCATCTCAGGATGGGGACGCACATAAAGATAGTGCGGCTCTGGCCGATCACCTTGATCCGGTGAACGGAACACGGCGTCCGGAAGGGCCTCATCGCGTTTAAGCGCTTCGAATGACGGCGGAAAGCTTCCGTCATGGTCGATCGACCACGCTACCATGGATGTCACGATCTGTTTCATGTTATTCCCGCTGCGCCGACCCCGCATTTTCTTGTTTGAATTCGCGATTAAGGGGACTGCCATCCCTACGCTCACGGTTCCGAACCACATGCCCATATTAAACACCATGTTTTCACCGCGCATACGCAGAGCGGTGGCGTCGGCGGTGAACACGCCCAGCGATGGTGGCAGGATAGCCGCCATGTCGCGAATCATGGCGTTCGTCAGTTGGAATTGCTCCTGGAGTTCAGGTGGACCTTGTTGCGTCGCCGCCTGCGCCATGCCCGTGAAGCCGGCCAGTTGCTGAAAGGTCAGCTTATTATCGGACCACATCATGCCTACCGGTGCCGCACCCGCAGCCAGCGCTGCGATGCCGCGATCATCAAACGCCGCCCCAGCGTTGGCGGCAAAATCTTCGATGCCAAGCATGTCGGTGCTCACCAGCCAATGCGTGGCGCTGCGCCGAATCATAATCGGGATCGGCAGGTGTGGGGGTACCGGCAACATGACGGCGGCAGTGCGCGCCGCAGCCAAATCGACCTGGGCTTGAGCACCGAGAGCGTCGACGAAGGCATCAACGCCCGTGCCGGCGGGAATCGCCAGGGTCACGGTTGGGAACGGCGCGCCGGGTAGGACGGCTACCCATGCGGTGCCATTGAGACCAAATAAGGCATCGGTGAAGGGGGGCAGTCCTTGTTCAGCGCAGCGCTCATCGAGGGTCGCCAAACCCAAGGTGAACTCGGGCAGATCACCGGCCACCGCCAACGCCCACTCTTCGAGTGCAAAGCCATCGATGCCGATCGCACCACCGAAGAGCGCAGCGCGTGGCAGGCCGCGCATCTGCGCGAGATCCAGCGGAGCCAACGTCGGCCAGCGCCCGGTCAACTCGGCCACTTCGTGGTAGGCCTCGGGGGTAATGCGGAATTCACCGCGCCACGGACCCAGGGCGAAAGCGTTCTGGATGCGTCGGCCAAACTGACCAAATGCCCGGGCCATAGCGTCGGTGTGTACGACGGCGACAATATCGGCATCGGTCAGGGGTGCCTCGGGCCAGGCAACCGCACCGCCATCGTCAAAATGGAGGCGGGTCCCTTCGCGCCGCAAAGCGCCCGGCAGGTTTATGCCCTGGTCCGTGAATTGATCGAGCATCGCGGCGAACATGGTTTGCGCAGC
>CAYQAQ010000280.1:0-4821 GCA_964415495.1 uncultured candidatus Brocadiaceae bacterium
CCCGGCTCCCGGCTCCCGGCTCCCGGCATCCGGCTTTCGAATTCCGTTAAAGGACGTGGGCGGCTCCTTGCTGATCCCCATCCTCCAGAACGTGCTCGCCGTCAAGGCTGCCCTCGCTGTGCTCGGCGCCTGCGGCGGCCTTGACGGCTGCGCGCGTTCTGGGGCTGGGTCTCAACAAGGAGCCACCCAACCATGGCACGATTCACCAATCTCATCGTCTGGCAGGAAGCGCGGACATTACTGCAACAGGTATCGCGGATGACCGCAGACATGCGCGCCGAAGGCGATCTGAAATCACAACTGCGGCGCGCCGCGATCAGCGTGGCCAGCAACATCGCGGAAGGTTCTGAACGCGGATCCGATCGCGACTTCCTGCGCTTTCTGCGCATCGCGAATGCCTCGTGCGCTGAAGTCGAAGCACAAGCAAGTATCGCGGGCGATCTGGGATGCGTGACCGCAGTAATGGCAGAGTCAGTGGTGCGACAGGCGCAAATCGTGGGGCGCATGCTGAATCGGTTGATGGCTCGACTGGCGGCAGGCCTTGGGTGACGGCCTTGACCGCCCCCACTCCACACACGGATTCGGCGAGCCTCAACGTGCGGGGCTCCAGCGCTGGAAAAATCGCTGAGGAATGGGCTCGACCAGATCCCAGATGATGGTGATCGGTTGGCTGCCGTGGTGTTCTCGGTGGCCGGCTACGGGGCCCATGGCGCGGAAAGGCTCTCCTTTGCGATCCTGGACGAACAGCAGGAAGCGCCACCCGTTGGCGGGCGCCTCCAGATAGCGGCGGCCGACCTCGCTGGTCGGGCTGGTGGCGGTTTGGGTCTGCCATTGAAAACGCTGGGGAGACAGAGCGCAGTCGTTGTAGGCGATGCGGCCGTGGAAGCCTTCGCTCTTGTCCATGGTGACGAAGAACGCGGCGAGCTTGTCGGCGTGGATCCACTCAACACCCGCGTTGGAGAGCCGTGGCGCACCATCGCCTTGCAGGCCTAACGCCGCCAGGATCTCGCGACGTCCATATGCGGCATGCAAGCACAGAGGGAGGTCGGGAAAACCAGGCAGCGAACGTGGCGCAATTTCGGTGCGCGCGTCGAGCACGTCGGCCAGGGCGATCAGTTCCTGGCGGATGGCCGGGGCGGCTTCCAGACGGGCGAGGAGCGCTGGCCCACCACCGTGCCCTGAACGGTCCATGACCTGATAGGCCAGCATGCGGAGACGACGCTCGGCCTCCGGTGTGTTGGGCTGATAGCTGGAGCCCTGCTCACCAACCCGACGTAGGCACACGATCTGGGCAGGGTCATCGATATGAAGCAGCCAACCACAGCGCCGACCCAGGTCTTCGTCATTAGGCCCAGCTGGCGGAGTCGGCAGACCACAGGCCCGGCGCAGGGCCATCCAGCCACTGCCCCCGGCTCGGTTCGGATACAGATCGAGGAGGTTCAGAGCCTGTTCTTCCAGGAATCCCGCGAGCGTGATTTCGCGACCACCGCGCAAGCCGATGCAGGCTCGCAGTTCGGCCTGAAGGCGGCGCCACGACTGCTGCACGGCGAGCTTCAGGTTGCGGAGCACCTGCTCGCGAGTTTGGGACTCAAGGTGGATGTGACAGCCGGGCGGCAGGCGATTGAAGCCGTGCGCGACGCTTTCGACGAGTTCGCTGCGGGTCAATCCCGTCAGGGGCCCCAATAACCGATCGAAGCGGAAATCTTCGCGATGTCGGCCGACGAAGTCGAGCACGAGGCAGGATTCCTTACGCTGGCTATCGGCGACGTGGTGGCGCAAACCCCGACCCAATTGCTGGAGGAACACCACCGGGCTTTGGGTTGGACGGAGGAAGAGTACGGTGTCCACGCTCGGGATGTCGATGCCTTCATTGTACAGGTCGACGGTGGTCAGCACGGACAGCTCGCCACGCGCCAGCCGGTCAGGAGCCGCGCTGCGCTCGGCGGCGGGGCTGTCACCGTGGATGCAAGCAGCAGGGATGCCCGCCCGCGTGAACGCCTGGGCCATGTACTGGGCATGGGCGACGGTCACGCAGAAGGCAAGCGCCCGGCAACGTCGCGGATCTCCGACTTTTGCCTGCCATGCGGCGATCACGGCCTGGGCGCGGGCTTCAGGTGCGGCCATGATCACGGATGCCAGCTGGCTCTGCACATCGGCGCGGCCCCATTCCACCTGTCGCAAGTCGAGGTCGTCATCGCAGCCATGGTATTCGAAAGGCACCACGAGTTGCTGGTCCAATGCATCCCACAGCCGCATTTCCACTGCTGGGCTGCCATCAGGCCGAGCATCGAAATGCGGCGTAATGGGGTGGCCATCGCAGCGTTCCGGCGTGGCAGTCAAGCCGAGCAGAATGCGTGGTTGTAAGGTAGTCACCACCTGTTCGAAGCGGCTTTCGCGGCCCATGCGGTGGCATTCGTCGATGATCACCGTGTGCCAGCGGTCGGGCTGTGCGAGCAGGCCGCGGGCGAGCACGCTATCGATGGTTGCAAACAGATGATTGAGGTGGCGCGGTTCGTGGCGACCGCCCAGCAGGTTCCCAAAATCCGTGATGCCCAGAGGGCGCAAGACTGAACGGAAGGTGGCGAGCGTCCGCTCCAGAATCTCAATCCGATGCGCGATCACGAGCAACGTGGGCGGCGAACCCGCCACCCGACAGGTCTCGCGGTAGTCGAGAGCCGCCACCACGGTTTTTCCGGTGCCGGTGGCCGCCACGACCAGATTACGCCATCGTCCGCTGCGCCGTTCCGCCTGCAGACGCTCCAGCATGATCCGCTGAAACGGCCGTGGCACCCAGTCGAAGGCAACGATTTCGGTGTGCTGCAGAGCGTTTGGTCCGCCGCCTCGTTCGCGCTGGAGGGCCAGCACGAGCGCTTGGACCTGGGCTGGATCATCGGGGTGAAAGCGCTGAAATTCAGGATCCTGCCACAGGCATTCGAACTCGGTGGCAGCGCGGGTGAACAAATCGGGTTGCGTGCGCTGGGGCACTTTCACCGTCCATTCGATACCGCCCAGCAACGCTGCGGCGGAGAGATTCGCGGATCCGATGTAAGCAGATCCAGATCCACTCACCCGATGCAGCACCCAGGCTTTGGCATGCAAGCGGGTGCGACTGCCGTCGAGTGAGACCCGAACCTCGGCCCCTGGCAGGCGGGCGAGTTGCGCGACCGCCTCGGCGTCAGTGGCTCCGGTGTAGGTGGTGGTCAGCAGACGCAGCTTCAGCCGTGGCTCACCATTTGCTCCGATGGCAGTGGCGTGCTGCAGCACATCCAAAAGCTTTCGCACCCCAGAGCGGGTGATGAAGCTGACCAGCACATCCACCCGATCGGCGGTCGCCAGTTCGTGGCGCAATTCGCTCAGTAAGGCCGGTTCACCACGGCCAGCGGTGAACAGCCACGGATTGGTCAGGCCGGCGGCGGGCAACCGCGGCGCCTCGGATTCGCGGTGAATGCTGTCGAGCACCTGTACCGGCAGTGGCATCACCGCGTCGCGGCGTAACCCAGAAATCAGGCCGTTAACCATGGTTGCTGCGCGCTCGGCCCCATCGGTACCGGCAGCAACTTCATCCAGAATCACCGCTAACTCGCGCTGGAGTACGTCGATCAGCCGTGGCACTAGGGATCGATCGGAACAAGGCCGCAGCGCCGCCAGCCATCCCGCCGGCAGTGTAGCCAAGGCCCGGGCCGTCTCACTATCGACCGTCAGGTCGTAAGCACCCAAGGGCAGTGGATCAGCGTTCATGGGCGAATGCTTGACGCTTGCCTAGCGAGGCAATGCAGCTCTCTTTTCGTGAAGAGGTCAGACTTCAACGCCTCCCCAGGCACGTACTGCTCAACGGCCATTCAGAAATTCCAGCGCTCGCGGCGCATGAATCCGAGGAAATTAATGCAAGGGATACCGAGATCTCGGCATACATCGGGAAGGTAATGGGAGCGCTTCGGTTTGTGCTTTTCGGCCGCGGATGTTTCTTGGGTGATGACGATGCCACCGGTCTGCTGCGCTCAGGCGATGACGTAGGCGTCGGCCTCGTCAAATTCAGACTTGGGATCGCGCAATCTTGGGAATTGCGACTGGATGGCGATGCCGCCAGCCAGGGTGGCGGCGGTGGGCAGGAAGAACGACTTATGGGCTTTCGCCCACGATTTGAGGGCGTCAGTGCCGACGACGTTCAGCTCTTCCAACACCAACGCGGGAGCCTGCCAGCGACCCGCAGAAACCAAAGAGTCGATGCGTCCGGACATTGTGGCGAACACATCGGTGGGATAATACCGCGCCTGCCAATCCATCAGGACGTTGGTGTCGATGCTGTAGACCGCCGGATCAGGCATCGCCGGATCCCAAATCGATGGGGCCGATCAGGCGTTCCGTCAGTTTCTGGAAATGCTGAAAGCGCAGATCCAGGTAGCGGGCGGCGTCCGTGGCTGTGATGCGGTTCTGCGCCAGGGCGTCGAAGACTAGACGCACGAATGGACGTCCGCTGCGACCGAGGGCCTTCTGATCCGGCAGGGAAAACCCACCGCCGCGCGGCGGATGCTCCGCGAGCCAACGATCCCAGGCCACGCGCCAGGCCTGATAGGCATCGCCAGACATGCGGCCATCTCGCCAGAGGCGGGTGGCGATGGCCGAGGGCGTCAGGCGCACCCGTCGGGCGAGGTGACGGATGGTGGCAAGGTCGAAGGTCGCGGTGTCGTCGACCAGCTGCGCGAGCATGGCTGGAGGAAGGATCACCAAGCTGGCGACCGATTCGACGAACCGTTCCAGGGTGGTCCACGCGGCGGCATCGTGCTGATCGCGCAGGGCGGAGGCTTCCTCACCGGCGCCAGC
>CAYQAQ010000281.1:0-4800 GCA_964415495.1 uncultured candidatus Brocadiaceae bacterium
GAGTTCTCGAAGGGCCTCCGATGCCCCTTCGATGCCCCATTCCCCGAAGCGAGGAACGTCAGTGATGGCCCCAACTCCAAGCTTGAAGCAGCCGATTGCGTTCCGGTGCGGACCCGTCAACAGGAAGAGCGCGAGCAGCGCAGCGCGGTCGCTAAGCCCGTCGATGCGCTCGCTCTCCCAGAAAGCGTCATGTACCTTGCCGTAGCTCATCGGTCGTTCCTTTCCGCTTGGGGGGAGGTCATGTCGCCAAAGTCGGCCGCGCACACGTAGTCGGCAACAGAACGACACCGCAGAAACTTCCACTCACGGCGCAAGCTGTCCATGTGCGCGGCCAACCCAGAGGTCACCGGCACACCCACTGCCCTTGCCACCTCCCGTACGATCCAAGATCGTTTGGAGAGCGGAACCGCGTAGGCCGGCCATGTGTCCATGGAGGTCATGCGCGGGCCTCGGTGGGGTGCGTCAGCCATGGGCGCGCTCGTTCAGCCTCTCCCGCAATGACGCTACGCCGGTCCGCTTGTCCTTCACCTGGATTTTGCTGTTATTCGCCTTGGCCGGATCGAATACTTCGAGAGCGCGCGCCAATATTTCAAACTGCATCGGAGTGCCGCCGCCGGAGGGGATCTTGCCGGCTACGATTTGTGCCATGAAGGCCAGCCCCACAGGGGGCAGATCACTGAAATGAGCCAACACCATGTCACGGTAAATCCGGCGGCTGCGCTCACCCAGCCCGTCGAACACATCCGCCACGCAAGCAGCCAACCGAACCCCTGCCGAGCTGGTGGTTTTGGCGACCGTCGGACATGCCTCCATGAGCGCCTCATGGGCATCCCAGAGCAGATCAGCCATGTCCCTCACCTCTCCGTCGGTGACGGGGCTGCCGGTGCCGGACTTCGCGACCGTCACCGCAAGTCGAGCAACCTCAGCCAACTTTTTGGGGATCTGTAGGGCGTCCGCCATGCTCCTTCCGGCACCGCGGTCGTCACCGCCCAGCGTACGGCCCAGCTTCTCACTTAACGTCTGATTACTGTCGCTCACTTCGTCCTCCTGGTTAGCTCTAGGCATAGGTGGGACCCACCCGTAAGGAACCACCTCAGGTCTGGTTACTCAGCTATGACGCCCATTTTCCGTAGCCTGTTATCAGGTGCTCGTATCGTGAGCTACGCGCCTTGGTTCCTTAACCGGGAGAACCTGTTTCAGAGAAGGCCGGTGCAAGCCGTTCTCAACTCCGGGTCCCATCTAGAGTGGCTACAACTTGGCTTTCCTGGCGCCGGGGATAGGACCCGGACAGCAGCGGGAGCCAAGAACCGTGGGCGACGATTGACAAAGGAGAAACGTTGCGCTATCGTAAGGAATCGTACGAAGGTGCAACGAAAGGGCTCGGGACCTCGCCTGGACCGGGCCCTTTCACTTTCCAATTGTACCCCATGACGCGGGAACGAAGCAACTTTGCTCCGTTCTGCGTTTGAAATCATGGGGATAGCGAGCATTATTCAGCAGCCTCCTGTCGGTCATCCAGAATGGCGTCCACAAGGCCGTGACGGGCAATAATGTCGAGTAGCCGAAGCTCCAGCTCTTGCACGGTTATTCCGCGTGCCTTGGCGGCGACCGTGAACTCAGTACGGTAGTAGCCCTGATAGCCATGCTTGCGGCGGACGTGGCGCAGCAGGCAGGAGACGGCCTTGCGGTTGGTGCCGACGCGGCGGGCAATCTCGGATATAGACAGTCCCTCGCCGGCCAGCGCCATGACGGCCTCGCCACGCGTTGAAAAGCCAAGCGTGGGCTTGCCGACAAATTGCATATTCTCGTCCCGCACCGCTTCGGCGTCGCTCATGTCGCCACGCCTACGCGCCTGCTGCCCTCGGTATGCGGTAGCCCCAGCATGTCAGTCATTTGCTCATCCTCGTGTTTGTGTTTCTGCGCGCGGATTGTACTGGACACGGTGGGATCGTTTCGGTAACGTAACGATCCTCACTTGTGTTGAAAGGGCTCCAGGACCGCGCCAGGACTGGGGCCCTTTCTCTTTCCGATTGTGCCCCATGGCGCGGGAACATGCCAGCAACTAAGGCCGGTTTTCCGTTGCAGAACATGGGGATAGCGCATTACTCAGCAGCCTCCTGCTGGTCATCCATAATGGCGTCCACAAGGTCATGCCGGGCAATAACGTCGAGTAGCCGGAGCTCCAGCTCCTGCACGGTTATTCCGCGTGCCTTGGCGGCGACCGCTAACACAATACGGTAGTAGCTCTGATAGCCACGCTTGCCGCGGACGTGGCAAAGCTGGTTGGAGACGGCTTTGCGGCTGGCGCCGACGCGGCTGGCAATCTCGGCTATAGTCAGTCCCTCGCCGGCCAGCGCAAGGATGGCCTCGCGGCGAGACGGATAGCCAAGCGTGGGAATGCAGCCGCGCGTCATGACGCACTCCCGTCGTCGCTCAGGATTGCCCGAATCATCAATACCTGCTCCATGTGCCAGTCTCGCCACCTGCGAAGAGTCGCCACGTCTACGCGCTTGCTGCCCTGGGTATGCGGTATACCCAGGCCAAACCCGGCCCGCTCCAGCGCGTATCCGGCCTTCAGGTCGAAGGGGCCGGGGATTGCAGCCGCCGGGTGGAAGTTGTCGCCGCGCAAGTACGGGGCGTCTGGTGCCTCTGAGATAATGGTTGTGCGCGGGTCGCCGGGCTCGGCGCCGAAATTGCCACGTACCACTTTGTCGTCACCCATTGCGGGCCTCCACTGTGCCGTCCATGCGCTTGCGAATGTGCTTGTCGAAGCCCCTGCCCTCCAGCTTGCGGCCCTTGCGGACTTTCTCGCCACGATGGGCCTTGCGCTGCCTGTCAGCCTTGCTGATGCGCTTCACGTCCAGCTTGGTCTTGGTGGTATGGCACCAGCTGGTAAGCGCACTGTCGGGCTTCTCAAGGCCGCCCAGGGCAAGCGGCAATGTGTGATCGTACTCAACGGGGCCGCCGGGCCAGACGGGCGCACCGCAGCCGCATCCGCAGCGCCACCGTTGGACAGCCATGACGCGGTATCGCTCAATCGAGGTGAGATACCGGCGACGGGTCATCCGTACCTCACCGGATAGTCAGTGCCATGCCCGTCATGCCATACGTCGGTTGACTTGCACTTGCCGCATACGCGGTGCCCGGCCCATGAGGACGAAAACCACTTACGGCATTTCAGACAGCAGCGGTGCTTGGGCGGGCCGTAGTCCTTGGCAGGCGGCCTGGAGGAGGGTCCAGGCGCGGCCATGAACTCTTTGCCCTCATCTGTGACGTAGACGCGCCGCGCATCGCCCTTGCCGGTCTTGCGGATGAAGCCGCGCCCGTTCAACCACCACAGGCGGTTGCTCACGGCGGCCGTGCTTGGGTACTGGATGGCCTCCATAAGCTGCTCGTCCGTGACGCACGGGCCTAGCTGCTCGACAGCGGCCAGGACAGCAATGCTGGCGCGGTATGGTTTGCTCACGGATTCACCACCTCCCGAATGTCGATTCCGTACAGAGCCTTCACCAATTGTTTCTTCATGCGGTAGTCGGCGCGCTTGGCGGTCGGGGCGGACTTGACATCCTCAAGCACAGGCTTACCGGTCAGGCGGTCGAGGTAGAGGAAGTCCCCGATATAACGGGCCACCTTCACGCCGTTGACTTCCAGCGAGTATACAGGCTGCATCTGCAAATCCCGTATCTCCCCGGCCTTCTCCAGCAGCTTCAGTTGCCCGTAGCGGCGGGCCTCGGCACCACTGGCGAAAGTAATGCCGTCAACGACGGCCTTGCGGGCGCGGTACTTGTTCATGCCGCTCCGCGCTCTTGTAGGAAGCGGCGCATGGTTGCGTCCCACGCCCGAGAGATGTCGGACGGGATATCTTCGTGGTGCTCTTGCAACCTCAGCGCGACCTCTCCTTCTGAGAGGCCCTGCAAAGCAAGGTCGGTTCGCCATACGGCATCGTTCCACGGCACGCAGGCGTCTATATCTGTCTGGGTTGTCACCGCCTCACCTCCCCTTCCGGCGCGCACCATTCCTCGACAGGCTGTGGGCGCTCGTCTGCCAGCAGGCTATCCAGGCCGCGCGCTACTCCGGCGCAGATGAGGCAGAAGGCGGCAAAGCCCAGCACGACATGCAGGGCAAGGGCAGCGGCGATCAGCACCGCGGCGGCGATGAGAAAGCCGCCGACGAAGACGAAGATGGTGAGAAAGGATCTCATGGTTGTCCTCCTGAGAAAAAGGCCCCGGCGGCACGACACCGCCGGGGTAAGGCTGGGAGGTCGCGTCTGAGAAGACGCAGGGCCGTGCGGCCGGCCCCCTTCAAGGCGCAGAGAGTCGCCAGGAAGCTGGGAAATGGGATCGAATTGGACACTCACGGCCGCTCGATTTCGCGTAGCCAAGCCTGGCGCCTGGGGGGTCCAAACCTGCGGCATCGCTCTCGCCTCCGCCTCGTCGCCCGCGAATCAGGCTGCTTTATACCGTTCCGCCGACGCAGCGAAGTACGCCTGGAACTTCTCGTAGGTGGTTGTGGTGAACTCCCCTCCCCCCGCAATGCGGTTGAAGAATTTCCCGTCGTTCATCACCTTGGTGGCGAGTCGGGACATCGAGATGCCTTCCCGTGCAGTGCATTCCTTGGCGTCGCGTAGCAGTTGTTCCTTCAGGGTCATTGTGCGGCCTCGTTGGTTGACATGGCGCACTATGTGGTATGTGCACCGCTTTTGTCAACAGTACATTTACCGCATGCGCCTACCACGCATTTCGACAGGCGCGAAAGGCGCGACAGCGCCCACTGCGTAGCAGTGGATGGAGAAGGAGAGGG
>CAYQAQ010000282.1:0-4763 GCA_964415495.1 uncultured candidatus Brocadiaceae bacterium
GACGCCTCCGGATTCGCGCAGGCGCGGCAGCAGGCCGGCCACCTCGACTGCAGCGGCAGCGTCGCTGCGATGGGCGTATACGGTGTCGTAGTGATCACCGAAGGCGACTTCCCACCAGGGCGGCTCGCTGGCAGGCACCGTCATCGTGACCGACTTCCGACCTGGACCGCCAGCATCACAGCGCCCAACGTTCAAGGTAGGTCCAGTCGTCGGAGAGCACCGATAATGACGGAAGCACCGTACGGGCCCCAGCAGCGAGGAGCTCCGAGCTCGGAACCAATCCGGCGACTGCCAGGGTCGGACAGCCGGCAGCGACCGCAGCGCGGACACCGCTGGGGCTGTCTTCGATCGCGAGGCAATGCGCGGTCGGCAAGGCCAAGCGCTGGGCCGCCAAGCGGTAGGGCGCGGGGTTCGGTTTGTGCGCAATGGTGTCTTCCCAACACACGCGACCGGTCAGGCGATCAGCCAAGCCGGCCGCGTGGAAGGCGACCGCAGCAACCGCGCGATCGGAATTGGTCACCAACATCCGCGGAATGCCGCGGGCGAAAGCCGCGTCGAGCAACGCCCGTGCGCCCGCATGTGCGGCCAAACCGTCGCGACGAAAAAGCTCCAACAGGACATCGCGTTTGCACTGGACCCACTGCTCTGGGTCCGCCGTCACGCCAGCGCGGCGCGCGAGCTCGGCATAAAACACGACATCCCCTTTACCGATATTGCCGACCAGATCGTCATGCGTCACTGCCACGCCGACACTGGCGAGAAATTGCTCATGCGCTCGGAAGTGAACCGGCTCAGAGTCAACCAACGTCCCATCCATATCGAGCAGCAGAGCGGCAATCATGGGCGCGATGGTGGGATGACGGTGGGATGGGTCAAATGTTCAACCGTCCTAGGTCCTAGGTCCTGGGCCCTAGGTCGCGTGTGCGCGTGATCCCTGCTGGCCCGTGAAGTCCCTGAATAATGACAACGCCCACGGCGAACCGTGGGCGTTGTTCTTAAGGACAATCCTGAACCAGTAGACCCAGGACCTAGGACCCTGGACCCCGCGCCTTAGGCGCGGATGGAAACCGCTTCGCGCGCGAGCTCCTTGCCGTGGATCTTGCGCAGCTGCTGCGCGCACTTGTCCGAGACAATATCGATCGCAGCGAACAGGTTGTTCTCGGTATCGTGGGCGACGACATCTTTGCCGGTCGGCAGATGCATATCCACATCAACGCGGTAGCTGTCCCGTTTCTCGTCGTGATGGATGCTGACATGCAGACTCGACAGTCCCTTATGGAAGCGATTCAAGCTTCCGAACTTGTCCTCCACATGAGCACGCACCTTATCCGATACGTGGTAATGGACGCCAGCGATGTGAATGGTCACCATGATGATCCTCCGTGGTTGGGAGGTTGGGTCGTCCGGTCCCCTGACCCGGACGGCAGCGAATAAGAAGGATCCAGGGGAGATCCACTGGCAGTGTAACCACAGCTCCCATGCGTGGTCAATGCCAATCGACGCAACGGTTGGCGACCACCGTGGTCGCTGGCATGCATGAGAGGCGCTAGCGCGCGCATGTCAGGTGCTAGCTGGGCAGATACGCTTGAATCAGCGTAGCCACCGTTAGAGTGCTTGGCCTTTCCCAACCTAAGGTGATCCGGCGGTCACAAACCGTCACGGTCCACCGTTCATCGGCGCAGCATGACCAACGAATTTCCCGGCGTTCTGGGTTGGCAGGGGCTGCTGCACGGCTTGCCGGCGGAGTGGGAACCGGTCGGCATGTACGGATCGTGGCGCAAAGGCCACATTCTATTGGCGGAAGATCGCCGTCCGCGCTTGGCGATCGCGTGGGAACGCCGGGCGATTCGCCCCGATCTTGAGCGCACCTTGAAGCGCGCGGCCCAGGCCCACCGCCGTGAGGCCAAAGCGAGCGCGACGACACCGTTCGAACCGTGTGGCAGCGATGCCGTCCTGACGCGTCTGGTCGGCGGCCCGGTGGAGATCGGGATGATCGCGCGCCGCATCGAGCCGGCTGGGGTGACGGTGATCTACCGCCAACTAGGCCAGGGCGCGATTCCGCAGTTGCGCCGTTTGGCCCAGGCGGGCACCGCCGTCGGCGACGACGAAAGCGCCCGCTGGGCGATCCATGGCCTCGATGTGCAGCTGCCGCCGCATTGGCGCAGCGAAGGCATCCAGATCCTGGCCGGTTTTGTGCGGGCGGTGTGGTTCCATTACCCGCACGCGAGTCAGAAAGTGGACCAAGTGTTAGTCTTGCGCCGCTACGCCTGTGCCAGCCATCTGTTGGCCGGACGCGACATGGCCACCTGGCTGACGGCGCAAGCCGATACCCGTGAGAGCGTGAACCTCGTGGAATCCGCTGCGGATCATGCTGTGGTGACCTGTTCGGCTCCGGGCCGCACGCCGTGGCGACGGTGGCGGGGCCGACGGGAAGAACGCCATTTGTACGCCTGGATCGACCGCGCCAGTGACCGTCTCACGGTGCAGGAGACGATCGGCGGTGGGGAGCCCCTCGCAGGCTTGCGTCCGACAGTCGGCTCTCCACGGTGTGCTTTCCTTTCCAACCGGGAAGCAACGGGCATGCCATGAAACGGGGACTCCCCCTCGATCCACGCACCTCGGTCCTGCGTATTGCAGCCGGGGTTGACCTCCTACGTACTCCAGAGGAGATGGTCCATCTGGTCGGCGCGCCGATCCAGCCGTGGGGTCCGTTGCGCGCGCTCGCGTGGTTGATGCGCGTGCCTCGGCGCGGTGAGGTCGAACTCGACGCCATCGGCACCTGGGTCATGGATCGCATCCATGAGTGCCGCTTAGACGAACTCGCGGTGGCGTTAGCCCAGCATCTGAAATTGAGTCCGCGTGAAGCGCAGACCGCTTTGGCTGATTTTGTCAGCATGCTCTTGCGGCGCCAGTTAGTCGTGCTGCTGCCAGAGGCCGACGCCGCCGCCTACGATGCGGCGCAAGCTACTGCGAAAGCTCAGCGAGAAGCAGAGGCCCGCGACACAGAAGAAGCGGCTGCTCAGTCGCCGTTCGACGACTCCCATTCCGATCCATCCGACTTGAAACCCCAGATGACTGCGTCATGAGCGACGGCTCCGCGAAAATGCGCCTGCTAGGCGATCCGCCCACACTGCCCCTGCGGGTTGCGTTGCAGGTCGCGTTGACTTCGATTCGCGTACGCCTCTCGCGCAGTCTGGTCACGGTGTCCTCGGTGATCTTGGCAGTGGCCTTCCTGCTCAATGTCCTCGGCGAAAATGTCGGCAATCGTACGGTGTATCAGGCCTGGGATTATGCCTCAGCGCCGGCCCGGCAGGCACAGGCTCTGCGTGATGTCCTCAGTCGACCGCGCGATTCACTGACGCTGCTGACGCTGTTGGCGACTCGTCACGATGAACTGGTGGCGTGGCATCGCACGCTCAGTCCCGATGCGCCGGTGCTGCCAGCAACGGTGACCGCCACCGCCGATGCCGTCGCATTGGCGCAATGGATCGATGCCCTCAATCCGTCGCAGGCCTACTTGATTCGGCGCAATCGCACCCGCGATGAATGGTTATTGGCATTTTCGAGTGCCGAACAGGTCGATGCCCTCCTCGCTACCGGTCGCGAGCTCAAGGGCGTGCGGCTGGAGTTCGATCGTGAGCGATTGATGGCGCTCGCGGCGGTCATGAGCGACCTCGCCACCAGCCTCCAGGCCCTGGGTGCCAGCGAAGTCACGCGCGTCGAACACGTCGATGCGGCGGGCGGTCCTGAGGTGCTTTTGCGGAACCTAGCGGCAGGCGAGACCGTCGATCCGCTGCTGCTGCCTATCTCGCAGATTCTGGGTGACATCAGCGCCGAGGATATCGAGCGCCTGCGCGAGCAGCTGCGCCGCGATCGCGCCCGCCTGCGTGCGGTCGAGATCGTTTCGCTCTATAATGCGGGTGATCCGTCGTTGCTGACGCCGAGCGATTGGGATGGCGGGCGCCTGGCCGTTATCCTCGGAGGCACCAGTGGTCCGGCGCAACGCATCGTCGAAGTATCGAATCGCTCAGCCGCCGAATGGGCGACGCTGCTGACCGATGCCACGCAGCGCGACGCGGCAACGGAGGCACTCAACCGTGTGCTGGCCAACGAGGGCCTGTATCGCCGCAACGCCTTCCGCGATATCGCCATCGGTGCCGAAGCCGACGCGTTGTCGAAACGCGTGAGCTTAAGTGAACGTCAGCGCACCCGCCTCAACCGTTTGCTGGTGCAGGCTGCTTATCCCGACGTTTTCGTACCCGTAGCCGCCGTCCAAACGCTCGACCTGCGGCGCGTGATCGCAGCCGACCAGGATCCGTCGTTGGCCAGCTTGCGCAGCGCGGTCGCGGAAGCTGCCCAGCCGATTTCGCTGGCGGTGCTCGATGAAGAACTCGCGACCCGGCAACGCCTCAGCGGGCTGGAACGCACCTTCCAGGCCTTGTCCTACGATCCCGCCGCCAGCGCCCGCAAGACCTTCTGGTTGGTCGTGCTGTCTCTGCTGGTCTGCATCGTCGGCATCGTCAACACCATGATGATGGCGGTCACTGAACGGTTCCGCGAAATTGCGACCATGAAGTGTCTGGGCGCGATGGATTCGTTCATTCTCAAATCATTCCTACTGGAGTCTGGCATGGTCGGCACGCTTGGTTCCGCCATGGGCGCGGTCATTGGCGTCACCCTGGTGTTGTTGCAAACATCTCTGCGTTATGGTTCTACTTTCTGGCAGGTCCTGCCGGTGGCCGACTTGGCGGTAGTGGCGGGCG
>CAYQAQ010000283.1:0-4754 GCA_964415495.1 uncultured candidatus Brocadiaceae bacterium
CGAATCGGCCGCCATGGTCAAGGCCATTGGCGAAACTACGCGTCGCCGGGAGTACCAAGTCACCTTCAACAAAACCAACAACATTGTCCCACGCACCGCCGTGCGTCAGAACAGCCAAGGCGCCGCCTTCGGCGAACAACTCGCCGGCCGCCGCGTCGCTTCAGCCACGGCCGCTTATGACGCCAGCCGCCCCGAGACCATGGATGTCGAAGCCCTGACCCGGGCCATGGTCCACGCTGCCGAAGAATTGCGCTTCGAAGAAGCCGCACGCCTGCGCGATCAGATCAAGGCTATCGAAAGCGGCGGCGCCGCGCCGATGCCGGCGCAGCCGCGGAAGCCGAGGATGCAGCGGCGGCGACGTAAATAACGCACTAATTGACGTCGCGCGTCCCCAGTGACGGTAGGCGCTCGGCGAGGAAACGGCCGACACCGGTCAGTTCGGCTTCGAGCAGAGCGAGTTCGCTGCTCAGCGGTTTGCCGAGATCAAGTTGCCATGCAGCGGGCCACGTGACGGTGGGCAGGACGAACCGTTCGCTGGGCGTGATCGGGGGCTGGACTTCGACGACGATGGTGTCGGCAGGTGCGGGAGGAAGTCCGCGCGCCAAGAATCCCAGCACGACGATAGCCGCCAGACCCGCAGCCAGCGCCAGCGGCCAGCGCGGGCGGTGATCTTCGGGCAGCGGACCGGCGTTGGCGGTGGGTAGGCTGGCGACAATGCGATCGGCGAGATCAGATCGCGCCGTCGTGGGGATGCGCTTGGCGTCGGCGCCCAGGCAGGATTCGAGATCGGTCATGGGGAGGTTCCTCCGACAGCGACCGGGGCAAGGCCCTCGGCGCGTAGGTACGTTTCGAGTTTGGCGCGCGCCCGATGCAGACTGACGCGGACATTGATCACGCTGCAGCCGCAGATGCGGGCGATGTCGTCCATCTCGAGATCTTCGCCGTAGCGTAACCACAGCAGTTGGAAGTGCCGCTCTGACAGCACCCGACGGGCGATAGTCCAGGTGCTGCCGGGCCCATCGTCATCATTGGTTTCGACCTCGACTGCGACCGGTTCGCTGACGCTAGCCAGATCGGCATGCGTGTGGCGACGATGGACAAAACTCAGGCGTAAGCGATGCGCGATGGTGAACAGCCAGGTGGTAAAGGCGTAGCGTGGATCGTAGCGGTCGAGGTGGCGGTGCACGCGCAGAAAGGCGTCCTGCACCAGATCGTCGGCGTCGTGATGGCTGACGCCGGTGGCGACCAGGTAGCGATGGAGACGCGGCACATGGTGACGCACCAAAGCGGCGAATGCTTCTGCATCGCCGCTTTGGGCCGCCGTGATCAGCGCGAGATCGCCGACCGAGGCCAACATGATCAGTTATTCGCCTTGTGCTTTTCCGCTGCCGCGCGCAGCGATTCGAGATCGCAGGAGATGCTGGCGGTCAGTTCGGGGCCGCTGGCGGTCAGCTGCGCCGATTGGATGGCCTGATTCAGTGCTGGGTACTGCTGGATGTCCTGATTGAAGGCGGCCAAGGCGAGCAACCCTTGGCCCATGTCGCGCAGCTTTGTCGCGGTGGCGTCATCGGTGGCCAGCGCCTGCGCGTTCAGCACCAAGCGGTCGCCGCTCTCGGTCGCGCTCAATCCGATCGACGTCACCTGTTGCACGAATGCTGAGCGCGCCCCGCGTCCCTTCCAACCGTCGCCACCGGCCGCCGCCGCGAGCAAAAACGGCGCCTGCTGATTCGGCAGCGCCTGAGTCAGCGCATCCTGCGGCCCGAGGCCTTTGGCGACACCTTCGATCACGTCGAGGGCGGCGTGCAAAGCAGCCGGCTGTTCGCCGAACAGCATCAGATCAGCGCGCACGACGCAGCCGGCCTGAGGTTTGTTGTTCTTGGAGGTGTCGACCCACTGGTGAATGGTGTGGCCGCGATAGACCGTAGTCTGGTGCTGGTCGGTGAACGCTGTCAGTTCGGTGATGCGCTTGGTATCGAAGCGACCGCGCACCCAGATGATGACGTTGGCGCTGTTGTCATCGAGCCCGGCGATGGTCAGGGTGTCGATGTCGGTCGCCGGATCGATGCCGGTGACTACGGTGAACTGTCGTAGACGGCGCTGGGCTTCACCCTCAGCGGCCTGTTGCCGGAAGTAGTCGCCGATCTTGCCCGCGAGCAGGGTACGAACGTCGAAATGCGCGACCCACTGGCGGTCCGCCGGTACCACACTGGGGTCGAAGGCGGCTGCGAAGGCCGAAGTGGCAAAAGCGAGTAGGCAGACGAGTCGGATCATGGTGGCTCCAGCGTGGTGAGTGGGATCGCAGGTTCTACTCCGGGCCCGGGCTTGCCGTTACGCCAACATGCTCACGCTGGCCGCCATGGACAGCCCGGAACGGGATCGTTGGGTGGCACGCCAGGCCCGGCACGGCCCACGTCGTGCTCAAGGCGTCGGCGATCTGGTTGATGCGGTGCTCAATCGCGAGGAACGCAACCGCATGCGACGCTACGGCAAGGCGGTGGCGGTGCTGCGCGCCCATCTGCCCGCAGCAGTCCATGCCCGCATTCGACCGGTCGATTTGCGCGGCGGCATTTTGACGGTGGCGGTCAAGGATTCGGTGCTGCTGAGCGAGATGACCCAGCACCACGCGGCGGGTTTGCAGCAGGCCCTCGTCGCCGCTGGCACCGGCATTTCACGCGTCCGCTTCATCGTGCGGCGCTAGGGAATCCGCGGTTGCTAGTTGCCAGTGACCGCGCGCGAAGTTGCCCGCACACGAGCCTTTATTCATTTGCAGCTCCGCGCACCCACGCTGGCGCGACGGGCAACTGGCAACTAGCAACTAACAACTGGCAACTGTGAACACGGAATCTTGGCTCAGTCCGCTTCACTCTCATCAGCGGCAATGCGGGTCAGGATGAAAACCTGGTGTGCCGTGAAGGGCGGTGCAGTGATGTTGAGCGGACCACCGCGATGCTCTACGATAGCTGACGCTGCATCCAGCCCCGTATCGGCATCAATCCAGCGCAGGCGCATGCGGCCGGCTTCGATCTGATTGCCAATTGTGACGGTGGCGTGCGCAAAGTGGGATTCCTTTGCCGTGCTGGCAAAAACGTTGTCGACGACATAGCCGAGCACGCGGCCAGGGTTGACCCAAGCGCGACACCACAGGGTGTGTTCGCCGCTGTGCGCCGCCAGCGCGACCGAGCGTCCGCCACGCAGATCATCATTGCCTACCACACGGCGCACCGCGACGAAGTTGGCCCACAACTCGTGCTGATCGATCCATTCCCACCACCAGGTCATCGGTGATCCGGCGTGTCCGGAGACCAGGGCGGCGAATCCCGCGACGCGCAGATCGACCGTGCGCATCGGCAGCGGCGCGCGCCCGCTGGCTCCGTATTCCGTGGTCAGCACCGGCTTGTTCCAGCGCAGGAGGCCGCGCGCCGGATCGTGCATACTATTGGCGAGCAATTGCGTCATCGGTTGCCACGTGCTGCCATCGCGGCTGGCACCGCGATAGGCGTCGATGCAGAGATACCCCATGCCTGCGAGGGTGGCGATGGCGGGATCCACGCGGGTATAGGTGCCCGACCAGTGCGGGGTACATACATGCCCATACGGATCGAGCACCGACCAGCGCTCCGCGGCCTGTTCGAACCAACGCGCCAGCGGCGGACCTCTGCCAGCGGTGAGGTCAACTTCAGACCACAGCTTCCAGCCCAACACCGCCGGGTGGTCGGCGTAGCGGGCGACCAGATAACGGCGCACGCGTTCTTGGCCGGCCAGGGCCTCAGGGTGGGTGAACACTTCTTCCGGCGTGGCTAGCGGCCCGCCGTTGGCGCTATTCCATGGATTATCTTTCCACTCGCGATCGGACCTCGCCGAGGCCTGACCATGATTGTTGATCACCACGTTGATGCGGATGCCGTGCGCCCACGCGGCGTCGAACACGCGATCGATGCGCGCCGCATTGCCCAGGCTATAGCGACCGATGCCGTCATAGCCGGGCCAATCCGCGCGCCATTCCAGGGCCAGATTCCAACTCGACAGCCAGATCTCGCAGCAATCGATACCGGCGGCAGCCAAGCGCGGGAACAGACTTTCATAGACCAGCGTGCTGCGGTGCGGCGTCAGACGCGTCGACAACACTTCGCGCGAGCGCAGATCGTAGGTTGAATGCAGATTCAATCCCACGGGCCACCAGAAATCACCGCCGACGCGGAAGAAGCGGGGATCTTCGGTATCGACGCGTACCAGGGTGTCGAGCGCTGGACCAGTGGCCTCCAGCGGCGGGAGTTCGTTCACGATCTGGCGGCCATCGCCCCATGTCGCTTCCAGTCGAACGGTGTAGGTGCCCGGCTGCGCTGGGCGAAAGCGCAGGGCAAAGCGGCTGTCACCGTGGCGGTCGCCGATTTCGCGATCACCACCGTCGCTGAGTGTGATCGGTTGATCGGCAAAGCCAAGCACGCGGCGCGTGCCGTCAGGACCACTGATCACGGCTTCCAAGCGAAAGACATCGGGGTCGAAGGGATTGGCGGGAAATGGCGTTGGCGTGACGTGCAGCTCCCAGCGTTCGCCGCACGCGACGCGACAGTGACCGCTGGCTGAGTCATAGTCGGTCAGCATGAGATCGTGCAGAGCGACCAGACTGGGCGTCGGTGCTAACGGCGTGACCTTCCCCTCAATGCGGATCGTCGCGGTGGAGTGTTGTGCCGACCACAGAAAGGCGGCGGTGCGATCGCAGCGCTCCAGGTCCGCCGTGCGCAGCGCCGCCGGCA
>CAYQAQ010000284.1:0-4744 GCA_964415495.1 uncultured candidatus Brocadiaceae bacterium
CTTCGATCCTGGCCGCTCCACCGACCATTGCGGACCGCCCTCCGTACCCCAGGATGACGCCGTAACGAGACCTCACGCGGGACGCCATGTTTTCAGCCATCCATCAGTTTTTGCACGACCTCCGCTTGCTTGTGCTCCTGGTCACCCTGCCGACGGCCATCTTTTATGGTTGGCGGTTCTACGGCTTGTTGATGACGCCGACGCGGCACAAGTCGGCGCTGATCCGCCGTCCAGGTGCCCGCCCGGTGCCGCCGAAAGCAGCGACTTCGACTGCAGGTGTGCAGCAGAACCTGCTCGACAAAACGACTGGTCATGGTTCCGCACCGCGCGCAGTCGGTGAGGAAAGCCGTAAAGCCAAGGCCCAGGAACCGACCATCCGCATCGGCTCAGCCGATCAGCGTCCAGACAGCTCGCCCAAGCATGCGACGGCCGATCTGCTTGGGCGGCCGAGTGCCAAAGATGATGATGAAGTCGGCGCGCTGTTCGCCGGTCTTGATGATCGCCTGTCGCCCAAGGACGCCCACACGCGCGCCTCGCGCTTGGAAGAACTGGGGTTTCATCACAGCATTCCCAGCGACGCGCCGAGTGCTCCAGCCAAGCCGACCGAAACTGCGGGGGCCAAGGCCAGCACACCGACGGAAGCCGCTCCGCAACTGGACGATATTCTCGCCCGCTTGGACCGCGTGCTTGGGGACGAACCAACGGCGCCAGCGCCGATCCCGGCACCAGGGGCGACGACAGCAACGCCAGCGCCGCCGACGGCACTGACACCGTCAGCCGCCGCGGTGTCCGCTCCGCCGCCGCCGCCGCCAAAGGCGCCCTCATGGGCGCGCGCCGACGTCACCGATAACGATCTCGATGCGCCGGTGAAAACCGACGATGAGGGCCGGCAACTCGGGCTTTTCGATCGCGAGAAGACCGATCCTGACAATAAGCCGAAATGATCTTCGCTTCGGCGTTTGCTTTCCAGGGCCTCGCGGATTGGGTTATTCTTGAACCGGCGGCGCTGGTTCATCGCGCGCAGTCAACAGCAAGCTGCCGCCGCGTGAAAAGGCCTCACGAAGCGGGATGAGATGTGCGTCCTGCAGGCGACCGTCGGAGCGCGCGGCCAATTCAATTTCCCGCGCCAGATGTTCGACGCGGCGCAGGCCGACGAGGCCGCTTTCGCCAACGATCTGATGGGCAATGCTGCCGGTTTTGCTAAGATCGCCGGCATCCATCGCGGTCGCCAGATCATCCAGACGGAGCGGCATCGCCTCGAGATAGCGATCGATGACGCGGCGGAACCCATCGTCACCCAGAATACGAACCTGATCCAAGAGCGCGCGGTCCAACTCGCCGCTGGCGGGACGCACGCGCTCCAGATCGCATAAGGCCGGCAGTTTGCCGCTACCATCTGAACGGCGGCCTACGGCACGGCGCACGGTGCTGGCGAGAACATCAAAATCGATAGGTTTCACAAGATAATCGTCCATTCCTGCACTGAGGCAGCGATCACGGGCGCCAACCGTGGCATCGGCGGTGAGCGCGACCATCAGGGTGCGCCGCTCGGAATTCTCTTCACGTCGCCAGTGTTCCGCCATCACATATCCGTCCATGACCGGCATCTGGCAGTCGAGTACGACGAGGTCGTAACGGCGACGACGGAGAGATTCCAGGCCCTCCAGGCCATTCGATGCGACATCAACGGTGCAGCCCAAGCGTTTGAGCATGCCCGCCGCCACGCGTTGGTTGATGTGGCTGTCGTCGACCACCAGGACGCGCAACGTCGTCCGCGAGCCGCTGTCCTCGTCCGCCGGATCGATGAGTTCGCTGCCGGTACGTCCGGGTGCATTCAGACGGAGCAAGGCTTCGCGCAGATGCGCCCGACGAACCGGCTTGGAGAGCACCGCCCCCAGGCCTTTGATGCCGGCAAACCGCGAGCGTTCATCAAGGGTCACCAGCAGGATCAAGCGATGGTCTGCGAAGACCCGGCGCAAGGTTCCTAAGACGTCCTGCGACGAGAGAGAAGGATCGCAACAGGCGCTGGCTGCCATCGTCAGAACATAGGCCCCCCCCGCGGCAATCAACAAGCGCGCTTGATCGAGGGAACCCGCTTCATCGACGTCGTAGCCAAGACCGCGCAGGGCATGGCGCAATCCTTCGCGCGTAGCGGCATGCGGATCGACCAGTAGCACGCGCGGCATGCCGCCGGAGATCATGCCTAGCTCGCTCCCCTGCACCGCTTCGACCCGCCCCATGCGCACGGTCACCGTGATCGAACTGCCGACCCCGGTGGTGCTGTCGAGAGCAATGCCGCCGCCCATACGTTCGGCTAACTGCTTGCAGATCGCCAATCCCAGGCCGCTGCCACCGAAACGCCGCGCGGTGGAGCTCTCGCCATCAACATGGCGTTGGAACAAGCGGTTCTGAATCGCGCGCGGAATACCGGCACCGGTGTCGCGCACCTGCAGGCGTAGGCCGACCTGTCCCGCCACCGAAAGCGACGGCTCGGGCAGCAAGCGCACGATAACGTCGCCACGTTCGGTGAACTTCACGGCATTGCTGACCAGATTATGGATGATCTGACGGAAGCGGCCGGGATCGCCACTGACATGGCGCGGCAACCCGGAGTCAACCACCGCCGTCAGCGTCAGACCTTTGGCCTGGGCTCGCTCTGCGTGTAACAACAACGCGTCTTCGACGACAGTCCGACAATCGAAGACCATGGTCTCCAATTCCATCCGGCCCGCTTCCAAGCGTGACACATCCAGGATGTCGTTGACCAAAACCAGCAGATTATCACTGCTGGCGCGCATGACATCGAGCAGATCGCGATGTTCGCGCCCTAACGGCGCATCGCCAAGGGTGCGCAGCATGTTGAGGATGCCGTTAAGCGGCGTGCGCAATTCATGGCTGACCGCCGCCATGAGGTCGGCTTTCACATGGGTGGCCGCTACCGCGTCATCGCGCGCTTGCGCCAACTCAGCATTGGCGCGTCCGAGTTCATCGAGGGCTTTATTAAAAGCGCTGCCGAGACGACCGAGCTCATCATCTCCGCCAACAGCGACCCGCTCCTGACCGGAGGTGATGCCATTGACGTCGGCTTCCAAACGCGCAATGCGTGCACACACCCGCTTTTCCAGCAGGAACCACACCAATACGGTCACTCCCACCGCGACGACGGTTACTGCCAATAGCACCAGCCACCACGTGCGCAGGCCTTGCTGCCACAAGGCACGCGGCACGGTCATATGCAGCGTCCAACCGGTGTGATCATCCAAGGCTGGCAGCGCCACCCGACCGAGCAGACGTTGATCGTCGAGTTGCTCGATGGCAATCAGCGGCGCTACCGCTAATTCCACCGCAAGCAGAGCATCCGCACCACGAGCCAGTCCGGTGTGAAACCGCTGATCCAATCGACGTCCCATCAGGACGGTGCCAGCGATGGGTCCTTCACCAGCATCGGTCAGACTGGGTCGCGATGCGACCAGCCATGGTTGATCAGCGATGGTCACCACGCCACTGACGGCATCGCTTACCTGCGCATGCTGCCACAGGCGCGGCCCTGCCAGGGCAGCGACCATCGTCTGGTCCAAGGTCAGGACCCGCTGCCGCTGCGCATCGAGCATCCGTCCATCAGCCACGGAGCCATCGCGTGCGATCAGCACCACCGCATCAATGTCGATCTGCTCCATCCACGATGGCGTCGCGAGTTCTTCGAGGAAACTCGGCTGGGGATCGACAAACCACGCGTGGCATTGAGTCCACATCGACCAATCGGCGGTGTGCTGGTCGAGTTCTTTGATGCGGACCGCAACCGCGTCTTCAAGGCTGGAGACCTCGGAGCGGAACGTGGTGTCTTCCAACGCCGCGAACTCGCCTAACAGAATCCAGTGCGTGGCCATGGCGACGATGGCCACCAGCACCACCGTCGTCAGCACCAGGCTGCCTGCCACCGTCGCACGGATGTTCATCGGGCGTCCCGGTGTTGAAGCATGGGCGAGCCTACCACATGCTACCCCCTCCATGCAACCAGGGAGATCGCGGGATGATTATTCGCCCGGGATGTCCCCCACCGCCGCGATCAGACCTGCGGTCGGCGAGCTGGCGTTGGCGTAGCGCTTGCGGCCAATACGCCCGGCTCCAGCGGCCCACCAACCCGCCTCTAAGGCATGGCGCATGGCGCGCGCCATCGCTACCGGATCGCGAGCACCAGCGATGCCCGTATTGAGTAAGACTCCGGCCGCACCCAATTCCATGGCGATAGTCACATCCGAGGCGGTGCCAACGCCAGCGTCGATGATGATCGGCACTTTCGCGCGTTCGATGATGATCGACATGCTGTTACGATTGAGGATACCTTGGCCGGAACCGATCGGAGCCCCGGCTGGCATCACGGCGGCCGCGCCGGCTGACTCCAATTCCAGCGCCAACACCGGGTCATCGCTGGTGTACACCAGGACCGTGAAGCCGTCCGCGACCAGTTGGCGGCAGGCCTCCAGGGTTTGGGTCGGATGCGGCAGCAGGGTCTGGTGGTCGGCGAGGACCTCCAGCTTGACCATGTCCGACAACCCGAGTTCACGGCCGAGACGCGCCGTGCGCACGGCGTCTTCGACACTGAAGCAACCGGCGGTGTTGGGCAGGAACTGATAGCGGTCGCCCAGGACCTCGAACAGGGTCTGACCGGCCGGAGCCCCGACCTGAGCCCGGCGCACGGCGACGGTCACCACATCGGCACCGGAGGCCTCCAGCGCCGCGAGCA
>CAYQAQ010000285.1:0-4725 GCA_964415495.1 uncultured candidatus Brocadiaceae bacterium
TGGCCACAGTGATGCTGCTGTTCGTCGCAGCGTGGATGCTGCTCGATGGCCTGTGGCAGATCTACGCCCATGCCTTGCAGGCCGCCGGCGACACGCGCTTCGCCATGCTCGCCGCCGCTGGTCTGGCGTGGACCGTCCTGGTGCCGCCGACGTGGTGGCTGGTGACGCAGCAAGCCCCGTGGTGGGCGATCTGGTCGCTGTTGGTCGCCTACATCCTGCTGGGCTATGCGGTGTTTGCGCGGCGCTGGGCCGGCACGCGCTGGGAACGTCACGACGTCCTCGACCATGCCCCAGCCGACGCGACCGGCGCTGCGCTGGACGAGCGCGAGGAGCTGCTCCCTGCCCCACGCTGAGCGGCGTGGCACCTTGCCCCAGCGCTGACTGGACGGCCGGTAGCGGCCGCCACCATGGTTTCATGCGCATCCTGGCGGCCTTCCTGCTGTGTGCCGTGCTTCCGGCGCAAACTATTCTGTGCCTGGGCGACAGCCTGACCGCTGGCTACGGCCTGGATGAAGCCCAGGCATGGCCGGCTGTGGCCCAGACCCTGGCGACGAAAGACGGCAAGTCCTGGACCTTCATCAACGCCGGCGTCTCGGGCGATACCACCCAAGCCGGACGCAATCGCCTCGATTGGGCCCTGCGCGCCAAGCCCGATGTCGTGGTGATCGCCCTCGGTGGCAATGACGGGCTGCGTGGCTTGGACCCCGCGACCACCGAAGCGAACCTGCGGCGCATCATCCAACACGTGCAGAACAGCGCCGCGCGACCGATCCTGGCCGGCATGCAATTGCCGACGAATCTGGGTGCCGACTATCGTCAACGATTTGCCGCGATCTTTCCGCGCTTGGCCACCGAGTTGTCGATTCCGCTGATTCCCTTTTTACTCGAGGGCGTTGGCGGCGTGCGTGAACTCAATCTCAGTGATCAGATCCATCCCAACGCCGCCGGGCAGCAACGCATTGCCGCCACGGTGTATGCGGCTCTGCAGGCCTTACCGTGAGCGCCGCGCTGGCGGTGACCAACCTGACGCGCTCCTATGCCACGCCTGCTGGACCGCTGACGGCGCTGAGCGCAGTCGGCTTCACAGTCGGCGCCGGTGAAAGCCTGGCCGTCACCGGACCCTCGGGCAGTGGCAAGTCGACGCTGCTGGGATTGGTCGCTGGACTTGACCGGCCGACAACCGGCAGCGTCAGCGTGGCGGGCACGGATCTCGGCAGTCTGGATGAGGATCGGTTGGCTGCGTTTCGCGGACGTTCGATCGGCTATGTCTTTCAGAGCTTTCGCCTGCTGCCTGGTTTGACGGCACTGGAAAACGTGGCGTTGCCGTTAGAGCTCGCTGGCATGGCTGATGCGACCGCCACCGCGCGCACGTGGCTGGAACGCGTCGGTCTAGGCGATCGCCTCACGCATTTGCCGACGCTGCTGTCCGGCGGCGAACAGCAGCGGGTGGCTTTGGCGCGGGCGCTGGTCGGCAAACCGCCGTTGGTCGTCGCCGATGAACCGACCGGAAATCTTGATGGGGCGACCGGTACCGCGATGGCCGATCTGCTCTTCGCCACCGCGCGCGATCATGGGGCCGCACTGTTGGTGGTGACGCACGATGAAGTCCTCGCCACGCGCTGTGATCGTCGCCTGCGTTTACGCGATGGACGTTTGGATCCGAGTTGATGCTCGCCCTCGCCTGGCGTTTGGCACGTGGTAACGGCCGACGGTTATTCCTGCTGGCGATGTGCGTGGCCATTGGCGTCGCGGCGCGCGCATTTGTGGGCACGGTGACCGCGCAAGCCGAAGTGGCCTTGGCCCAGGAAGCCCGACCGTTGTTGGGTGGCGATCTGGAAATCGCCAGCAATGAGCCCTTGAGCGCCGCGCTGGACGCCGTGCTCGATCGCGTGCTGCCAGCGGGCTGGGCCGCGGCGGATACCCTCGGCTTCACCTCGATGGCGTCGGGACCGGCCATCAGTCGTTTGGTCGAAGTACGCGCTGTCGGCGATGGCTTTCCCTTGCTCGGACCAACCCCGCTGACCGCGACCCTGGTGACGGTCAGCGACCTCGCCGCTGCGATCCGCATCGACGAGGACGTCGCCGGACTGGCGATCGAAGCCAGCGCCCTCGATACCTTTGGCATTGCGCTGGGCGATGCCCTGCGCCTCGGCCATCGCACCTTCGTGGTGCGGGCGGTGCTCGGCGATGATCCCAGTCTGACCGGTAGTCCGTTCACGCTCGGTCCGCGCGTGGTGGTGCATCGTGACGCGATCGCGGCGACGGGATTGACCGGCTTCGGCAGTCGCCTGCGCCATGCGCGATTGATCCGGCTGCCCGATCCGCTGGTCACGGACGCGGTGACGCAGGATCTGGCCACCGCCTGGGACCTCGATGCGACCGAGCGTGGCTTCGGAGCGCGTGGCCTGGGCGAGTTCGGCTTGGAAGTGCGCTCGGCGCGGCAGGCGCAATTCGGTCTGCGGCGAGTCTTCGATCGCTTGGGCGATTTTCTGCGCTTGGCGGCACTGGGAAGTTTGCTCATCGCCGCGGTCGGCGTCGCGGCGCTGGTCGCGGCGACCGTGCGCGGGCGCGCCGATGAACTGGCGGTGTTGGCGACCTTGGGCTGTCCGCCGCGCCGAGCCGGTCGTTTGCTATTGCTGCAAGTAACGGCGGTGGTGGTGATCGGCGGGGCGCTCGGGGCGCTCGCGGGCGGGGTTCTGGCGGTGGTCATCATCGCTCTGCTGCGCGATGCCTTTCCGCTGCCCATCACGCCGGGTTTTGCCCCTGAAGCCATGCTGACCGGCTGGGCCGTCGGTGCCATGGTCGCCGTTGCCGCCGCCCTGCTGCCTTTGGCCAGTCTGCGCAGCCTGCAGCCGTTAGCCGTGCTGCGCGGCGAACGTCCGCGCTTGGGCGCGGGCTGGCGTGTGCTACCGGTGGCCTTGGCCGCGCTCGCGCTGATCACGCTGATCGCGGTGTGGGAGGCGCGCTCGTGGCTGGTCGGCCCACTGTTCGTGCTGGCCTTGGTTCTCGGCGCTGGCGTCGCGCACCTGCTGGTCGGCGTCATTTTGCGTGGCCTCGGACGCTGGCGTCCCGGGCCACCCGCGATGCGCATCGGCTTGGCCAATTTGGCGCGGCCAGGCTTGGGCAGTGCCAGCGCCGCGACCGCCTTGGCAGTGGCGGCGGCGCTGCTCGCCGGACCACTGGTCCATCGCGCCAGTTTGCGCGCGCTGCTCGATGGTGCGCAGCAAGGCGACGTGCCGGGATTGTTCGTGATCGATATTCAACGCGACGAAGTCGAGACTTTCACCGCTATCGTCACCGGCGAAACCAGCGCGCCACCGCTCGGGCTGTCGCCGGTGGTCACGGCGCGCTATCGTGGCAACAGTCGCCTCGAAGCCAACGAGCGCCCCGAGGGGACCTCGCGCGAAGCGCAACAAGATCGCTTTTTTCGCGACCGCGAGCAGCGCCTGAGCTGGCGCGCCGCAGCGGGACCGGATGAACGCATCGTCAGCGGCCGCTGGGCGCGGGCGAGTGCTCATGAAGGCGTCGGCGAGACGACCCTCGATGTCGACTTCGCCGGCCGTATCAATGCCCGCCTCGGCGACCGCTTGCGCTTCGATGTACAGGGCGTGACGGTCGAGGTCGAAGTCGTCGGCTTGCGCGAGGTCGATTATCTCGGCTTCAAACCGAACTTCTTCATTCTCGTCGATGACCAATTGCTGGTCGATGCGCCGCAGACCTGGATCGCGGCGGTGGCGACCTCGCAAGCGACCCAGGTGACGCGGGCACTCGCGCAGGCGCTGCCCACCGCCACGGTGATTGACGTGAGCGCAGTCGCCGAACGCGTGCGTCGCATCGTCGAGCGCATCGTGCAGGCGCTGACCGTGGTGTCGTTATTCGCCGTCGTGGCTGGAACGGTGGTGTTGGGCAGTTTGGTGTCGGCGTCCGCGCGCGAACGCCGCGCCGACGCCGCTTTGCTGCGCGTGCTCGGCGCGGACGACCGTCGACTACGCCTCGCTGCGGGCACTGAGTTCGCCGTGCAAGGCCTCGTCGCCGGTGTCATCGGTGTGAGCATCGGCATCGGCATCATCACCGTCGGGTTACTCGCCGGCGATCTGCGTCCCGCCATTCCGTGGCTGCAGTTGCTGGGTCTTGCCGGTGTGATCGCAGTGCTCACGGTGATCACGGGGCTGTTCGTCGTCCGCCGCACGTGGCGTGAACCGCCGTTGTCAGTACTGCGTGCGGACGGATAAATTTTTGCATCCTGCGTCCTGCGTCGAGAATGCGGCGTGATGAAAATGAAAGGAACGGCGCTTCGTCTGGACATAGGGAGGGCCAGTCCCAAATCGGCACATTTTGACGATCCCATCCGGCGCCGAGTGATCAGCGGCGGCTCGACGAGACGTTGGCCGTGTCCATGACCGGGATTTCGGTCTTCTCGGAGGCTGTTCCGGTGCCTGGGATTGCCCGGCGTTCATGCGGCGCCAGCGCGATCCCGGTAGGATCACGTTTCCAGCCGTTCCCAGGCGAGGGATGATCGCTGCTAGGCGGCGCGCGACGTCGTCTTGGCGGTGGCCTTGGCCTCATCGAGGCGAGCCAAGACTCAGAGGTTGTGGGCGAGCACAGCCCAGGCGACGAAGCGCTGTTGGGCGCTGAGGGATTTCACGGGCAGGCGTTCCCGCAGGAAATTCGCTTTGAAGATGCCGATGCGGCCTTCGGTTTGCGCCCGACGTCGCTGCTGGCGAC
>CAYQAQ010000286.1:0-4617 GCA_964415495.1 uncultured candidatus Brocadiaceae bacterium
CCTGGAGACCGAATTGAGCGCTTTTTCGCCGGTCATACCGAGACGGGGATAATTAAGTCGGCGATCCCAGGAGTCTACGATAGATCTCTTCAACGATGGTTAAAATCGTGGTCTCACGTAGCGGAAGCATAACCCGGCGATGAACAGCACGAGCCCGAACGCGGTGCCGACGCCACAGGAGGAGGCCTTTGGTGCATCGACGCTGGAGTCCGGGGCTGGGGCTGGGCTGCCAGGACCGGCGCTTTGTGCACTCCACAGAGCATACACCATCAGCTCCGTGTTGGCGGAATAACTAGCACCGACCGGATACGATGTTCCGGAGCCATGTGCAGCCGTATTCCATCCGGTGAAGGTGAAGCCCGTCTGGGTCAGATTGCCGCTGTTGGTCGCGAGCGTCAGCGCCACTCCATGGGTCTTGGACTGTGCAGGCGGCACCGTGCCGCTGGTGGCACCGTTGGCGTGATAGGTCACCGCGTAGGTCACCGCCGTCCACTTCGCGTACAGCGTCACCCCCGCATTGACTGCGTAACGTGCTGCCGTCGCGTAATTTGTCCCCGAACCATTTGCGGCGGTGTTCCACCCCGCGAAGTGAAAGCCGGTGCGCGCCAAGTTGCCGCTATTCGTCGCCAGCGTCAGCGCGGTATCGTGCGTTTTGGTCTGCCCGCTCGGTGCCGTGCCGCTGGTCGCGCCGTTGGCATGATAGGTCACCGCATACGTCACCGCTGGCGAGCTGTCCGCCACGGTGCCCCAGAGTTCCACTTCGAGCAGGCTATTCCAATCATTGACCGTGTTACCCTTGCCAACGTAGCGCACCCAGCCGACGTTCGCATGGCTGCCTAAGTCGAAGAATTCCAATGCACTCGTGAGGCCACTACTGGGGCCCGATCCGATCGTTGTCCAGTCCTGGCCGTTGCTACTGACGTGAATGTCGAAATTCGCCTTGCGCTGATCGCCTAAATACAAGGCGATCCGCAGCAGCTCTAAGGTCGCAGGCTGGGCCAGCGTGTAGGTCACGGTCTGCGGAATGCCCTGCGCTGACCACCGTGTATCCAGATCACCATCGATGCTCTGATCAGGCGGATTGCCTGCTTCGGCAGCACTGGCGACTACCGAAGCGATGGCAAGGCGCGTTAGACCGCTCGTATAATCTTGCGGTGTCACTGCCAGCGCAGCACTGCTTGCAGAAACATTGCCGGCAGCATCCCGTGCCCGTATCGTAAAGAAGGAACTCGTCCCGGGGGTCAGATCTGACATCAATACGGTGGTGGTGTCGACCGACACCATATTGGTGCCATTGTGATAAACGTCATACCCAGCAACGCCAACATCGTCAGTGGATGGATTCCAGGCCAAGGCCACACTGGACGAAGTCAGCACCTTTGCCGACAGCCCATTGGGAACCGTCGGCGGAACGGTATCGCTCGGAGCGCTCGTCCCACCGGCCGGTTTGACCGCGTTAAACGAACCTGCGGGGTTTCCGACTTGGTAGGCGATTTCATCGAAATAGATGGTGCGAGTCTCGTTCGCCGAGTAATTGGCTGTATCCCAGCAATACATGCCCCACTTCACATACGCACCGATCGTCATCAGGTTGGCACTGGTCCAGGCGCCATTGCCGACCTTAATCCCAGAGAGCGCCCCCGTAGGAGAACCTTCGGGGGCGCCATTAAGCCAGGCCTTGACCTCACCCGTGTTATTGTTGGAAAATTTGACATAGATGATGAGATCATGCCAAGTGTCCATTTTCCCGGCCGACGATGTCCACAGCTTTATCGAACCGGTGGACAAGGCGTCGCCATCGCCGGTGCCGTAATAAGCATTTAACCCGAGCGCACCGTCCGACCCCATCGATACCACTATGCTCTTGTTGGTCGCCGGCAGCGAACTGTGCCACGCAATGATCTGTGCCATGATGGTGCGTTTATTGGTCGGAAATTCGCCCGCAGGAAGATAGAAGCTGAAGGCGTACCACCCTTCGCTGGTGATGCGCGGGTTTGAGTTTCTGGCGCTCATCCCTTCGACGCCACGTGTGCCTCTGCTTCCATCGTACTTGGACTCAAACCATTTCAGTTTGTGGGCTTTGCTTCCAGCTCTGGCGCCGAAGGGAGGGGTCAGGATCACCGAATCATGGGTTTCTTCCCCTTCGGTCGAGAATGGAAAGAGGGAACCGTCCTCAAAGTCTTCATATCGTGTCGCCGCACCGATGGGGAGAGCCATCAGGGTCACGAGGAGTATGGTGAGCCAGGACACGCATGGTATCTGGTGCCAGAGATGAACGAGATGACGCTTATTCATAGTCGGGACTCGGCTCAGGGGGTGGAATGGGAGAGCGTCAGAAGAAGTGCGGGAGCGTGGTCGTCAGATTCTTTCGTATGCACATGTAAGATGCTGCTATCTAGTGCTAGTGTCCTGACAATGAGTGTCCTGACAACGTGTTCCTTGGCAAATGCGAGTAGAGCGTTCGGGAGCAGAACCGGCCAATGGAGTCAATGTTTTCGATGGCGGTCTTTTGCCACCGAAATGGCTTTGCCTTCCAGGACGCGGTGCGGGTCGGCGGCGACAATGAGCGAAAGCTCCTGCACCGCGTCGGCAGCCACATGACGATCCCCGCAGATCGCATAGGCATAGCTGCGTAAAATGGCCTGCTGGCGGGCGAGGAACTGCACCAGCGAGATGCGGATACGACGGTTTTGCGTGATGGGAGGCTCTTCCATGCGCCAATTCTCCCCCAGCCTATGCCCGACCGCTCAGCATGAGGCGGTCCTGCTCGGTCGATTTACGTAAAGTCCGTACTGACAAGGGCATGGACGACGCTGCCAGGGGGGCGCCCGATCCCCGCCATCGGTATGGGCGGAGACTGCGGTGATCTTGTACAACGCATGAACAAGAGATCCTGAGGCCGCACAGAAAAGGCGTGAGATCAGCTCAGATACGATGCAGGGCCTGATTGAGATCGGCGATCAGATCGTCCGCATCTTCCAAACCGATGCTCATGCGGATCAGATTTTCGCGAATGCCCAGGGTCGCTCGCTCGTCTGGTGACTTGTCGTAGTACGACATCAGTGCCGGCTGTTCGATCAGCGATTCGCAGCCGCCCAGGCTGGGTGCAAGATACGGAATTTCGACCGCGTCGATAACGCGTGAGGCGTCCTCTAAACTGCCGCGAATCGTAAACGAGATCAACCCGCCGAAACCGGTCATCTGCTTGGCCGCAACCGCATGCTTGGGATGGCTGGCCAAGCCCGGGTACCACACCTGCTCAACCTTGGCGTGGTTTTCCAAGAACTGCGCGATTTTCAGGCCGCTGGCATTGTGCTGGCGCATGCGCACTGCGAAGGTTTTCAGACCACGGATGAGCAGATAGGCATTAAAGGGCGAGCACAGCGCGCCGAACATGCCCTGGAAATCGCGGATCGCGGTGATGATCGGCTCTTTGCCGATGACCACGCCGGCCATCAGGTCGTTATGTCCGCCCAGATACTTGGTGCACGAATGCACCACCAGATCGATACCGAATTCCAAGGGCCGCAGATTAAACGGTGTCGCCAGCGTCGCATCGATCAGCGTCTTGATCCGCTTTGGCTTGGCGAAGGCGACGAGCCTTTCCAGATCGATGCAATTGAGATACGGATTGGTCGGGCTTTCGGTGATGATCAGCTTGGTCGCGTCAGTGCAGGCGGCGATAATGCCGTCGACGCTGGGATCGCACACCGTGTGCTCGATGCTGAACTTGGCCAGGAACTCGCGCACAAAGACGCGGGTCTTGCGGTAGCTGTCGGCGGTGATGACCAGGTGCATGCCTGGTTTGATCATGGCCAGCAACGTCGAAACGATCGCCGACATGCCGGTCGAGGTCAGCAGCGCAGCCTCGCCGCCATCGAGAGCGGCGAGCTTCGCTTCAGCGACCTCCTGGGTCGGGTTGCCGTAGCGGCCGTATTCCTCGTTGCGCTGATGCTCGCCCTGGAAATAGCGATGCAGCTCGGCGGTATTGGCGAAGGGATACGCCGTCGCCAGCACGATCGGATTGACCAGCGAGTCGTGTGCCTTCTGGCGCGGTTCGCCGCCGTGGACGGAGAGCGTGTCAATGCGACGGGCCATCTGAGACTTTCAGCCGGTGGGCGAGGGCAAATCCGGGCAGGGAGTGGCCGGCGAAGCCGCGGCCATTCCAGAGGAAAGCATTGGCGTCGCGCATACCGTCCGGCCAACAAGCCATGACGATGTGCCACAAGTCAGGATCGTTGGGCACGTGCTCCGGCGGCGGCGCGGCCATGTCCTGGTCCTCGATGCTGAAATACGCCGCGCAGTCGATGTGGCTGTGGAACAGGCACAGCAGGCGTTCACCCTGCAGCGCGGCGGCGTCGATGGCCTTCTGCATAGCGCGGCCGTTGACCTGGAAGCCGTTGCGGCTGGTGCGCGGGTGCTCGACCGGGTCGAGGGCGTGCAGCTTGTCCTGGAGGTTCTCCAGCGGCACGCAGCGGCTGGCGACCTCCGACCCCTGCGGGGCGAAGAGCAGACCGACGGCCTCACCGGGATAGCCGGCGAACGCGTGGGTCTGCATGGCAGCAATGATGTCGGGGGGAACACTGATCACGGGGCGGGGATGCTAAAGCCCGGTCC
>CAYQAQ010000287.1:0-2206 GCA_964415495.1 uncultured candidatus Brocadiaceae bacterium
CGGAGGGCTCCACAAGGAGCCTTACCATGGCACGTTTCCATTCCCTCTTCGTCTATCAGCTCGCGCGCGAGAATTTGCGCGACGTTGCGCGCATCACCGAACGCATGCACGGTTTCGGTGATCTGGTTAACCAGATGCGGCGGGCGGCGATCTCGGTGGTCAGCAACATCTGTGAAGGAGCATCATCGGGTAACGACCGTCAGTTCGCCCGCTACCTGACCATCGCACGTGCTTCGGCCAATGAATTGCAAGGCCAACTGGCCATCGTGGCCGATCTCGGCGAACTTGATCCCGATCATCCCATCCACGACCGCTGCGATCATCTCGGGCGGGCGCTCACCAAGCTGCTGCGCACGTTGACCGGATAGGGCGCGCAGGTCTTAGGCGCCGGGGAATTCTTGGCATGCGGAATTGGCGTGGTCCTGATTAGCACCTGCACCCTAGCCGCCTCGGCGCAAAATCTATGGGGCCAGAGCTATTGATCCCTGGCTTCAATCGCTTTCCTTTTCGATTCCGGCAGTTTGGAATAGAGCGCATCCACTCCCTTGGGAATGCTTATCATTTGTTCAGTCACTAAATTGACCAAATCGAAAAGTTTAAGCGCCAAATCTTTGTCATCTGAGACATTGATGGTGCCGGGGTGTACAGATTCATTGCCCACCACCCTCACAATATCCATCGATTTCTGAATAGTAGGATGCAGGCCATCCTTTACGAGGCTGGCAATGTCATCATCGATCTTTTTCCCTGGCTTCCCAAGATATATGCACAGGTGTTGTATGCACAGCCGCAGCAAAGCTGCGGCTGACTTCGGCGATTCGTTTACAATCAAAACCGCCTCCTTGAATGTCGCAGATATTTCCGGAGGCATGTCCTCGTTTGGTTCAATATGCGGCTTTATTGCAGGGTACACCAACTTAGATTTTACCCAAACCGCAATTTTCGAACAATTGTAACATTCAGATACCATAGAATTATACAATGTTGCATCAGGATACGACCTGTGTGGACTGAAAATAAACGGGTCTTCAGCAATCATTTTATAATGCCACAAGCGGGCATCCTTAATCTCATCGGTTTCAGTTTTACCTCTTACTCTTTTTTCAAATGCTTCTATGTCACTATGTCCAATCAGTCTTGGCGTTTCATTATTACCAAGTTTCTCTACGGATAATTTATGCCAGGTCTGCGACGTTAGTGCCCCGCAATGTGGGCAGTTAAAAGCCGTTTGATTAATCGTAGGCTCGATGTATTTGGGCATAATGTAGTTTAACAGTTTATAGGGTGCCGAGGTCATGGCTAGGAAAATCACGACGAATCAACGATGATCTCGATTTATAATACATTACAATCCACCAACGGGTTGGACTCGGTAGCTCGACGAAGACTGCCTTTGACATACTGCCCATTCACCCGAGCGGCGAGTTCCCCACAATATATTTCGTTAGGGCTCCCTGCCTCACGCCCCCTTCAACTCCCCCACCAGCCCTTCAATCGTCGCCTTCGCGTCACCGAAGATCATCCACGTATTGTCCTTGAAGAAGAGCGGGTTCTCGACGCCGGCGAAGCCGGAGCGCATCGAGCGCTTGAGGGCAAACACCGTTTTGGCGCGGTGGGCCTGGATGATCGGCATGCCGGCGATCGGGCTGTTGGGGTCCTCTTCCGCCGCCGGGTTCACCGTGTCGTTGGCGCCGATGACCAGGGCGACGTCGACGGTGTCCATCTGGGGATTGATGTCATTCATCTCGACCAGCAGGTCGTAGCTGACGTTGGCTTCGGCCAGCAGCACGTTCATGTGGCCGGGCATGCGGCCGGCGACGGGGTGGATGGCGTAGCGGACCTCGGTGCCGTTGGCGGCGAGCAGTTCGCCGAGTTCGCGCACGGCGTGCTGGGCCTGCGCCACCGCCATGCCGTAGCCGGGGATGACGACGACGGAACGTGCGGCCTCGAGAATGTGATAGGCATCCTGCACCGTCATGCTCTTGGCGGTGCCTTGTACACCAGCGGCAGCGCCGCTGGAGGTGGAGCCGAAACCGCTGAAGAGGACGTTGGCGAGGCTGCGGTTCATCGCCTTGCACATGATCTGGGTCAGGATCACGCCTGAGGCACCGACCAGGGCACCGGTGACGATGAGCAGCAGGTTGTTCACCGCAAAGCCGGCGGCGCAGGCGGCGAGGCCGGAGTAGCTGTTGAGCAGCGAGATCAC
>CAYQAQ010000287.1:2216-4609 GCA_964415495.1 uncultured candidatus Brocadiaceae bacterium
CCCCAGCCACATGTAGGCGTTCAGCGGCAGGAACGGCAACGTGACCCCCACCGGGGCGTCGGAGCCGCCGATCGGGATCACTGCGAGCACGCCGAGCACGAAGGACAGGCCGATCGCGATCAGGAAAAGCCAGTAGTACTCCGGATGGATGGCGAACACCACTGCCGAGCCGATCACGGCGAGCAGCAGCGCGCCATTGACCACCTGCTGGCCGGTGAACTGCAAGGCGCGGCCGGTGATCTTCTCCGACAGCTTGCCGAAGGCGACCAGCGAGCCGGTGAAGGTGACGCCGCCGATCAGCGCAGCGAGGAAGATGGTGATGGCGACGAAGGCGCCGGGCGGGGTCGATTCACCTTCCTTGAGGAGGTGGTGCAGTTCGCCCCAGCCGACCAGCAGGCTGGCGAGGCCACCGAAGCCGTTGAGCAGCGCCACCATCTCCGGCATCGAGGTCATCTTGACCTTGAGCGCGAGCGGCGCGCCGATGCCCGCACCGATGGCGAGGCCGATCGCGATCGGAACGAGATTGGCCAGAAAGCCACCTTGGGCGTTGGCGAGCAGTTCGACCGTGGCAGCGGCGATGGCGGCGAGCATGCCGAGGGCCGACACCGCATTGCCTTTGCGCGCGGTATGGGTCTTGCCCAGCATCTTGAGGCCGACCACGAAGGCGATGGCGCCGAGCAGATAGAGCGCGCTGGCGAGATGGATCACGGCTTCTTCTCCGCCTTCTGCGCTGAGGCGTCATCGCTCTTGCGTTTGAACATGCGCAGCATGCGGTCGGTCACGAGATACCCGCCGACCACATTCACGGTAGCGAAGGCGATGGCGGCGGCACCGAGCAGGGCCGAAACAGCCGAGCCATCACTGGCGCGACCGACCAGGACCATGGCTCCGATCACGGTGATGCCGGAGATCGCATTCGATCCTGACATCAGCGGGGTGTGCAGCGTCGAGGGGACCTTGGCGATCAGTTCCAATCCGAGGAACATCGCGAGGAGAAAGATGAAGGCGAGCGGGAGGAGTTCCACGGCGTGTCCTTACTTGGTTTCGGCCAGCAGCTTGGCGATGGTCTCGTTGACTACGGCACCGTCGCGGGTGATCACGCTGCCCTTGGCGATGTCGTCATCGGCCTTGGGAGCGAACGTGTTGCCGGCCTTGTCGTAGAATTCTTCGACGTAGTTGGCGAGGTTGCTGGCGTACATCTGGCTCGCTGCTTGCGCGACTTGACCAGGGTAATTACGCAAGCCGACCACCTGCACGCCGTTGATTGTCACCGTCTCTCCGGGAACCGAGCCTTCGACATTGCCGCCGCTTTCGACTGCGTAATCGACCACGATCGCGCCAGGCTGCATGCGTTCGAGCATGGCCCGCGTCACCACGATCGGGGCTTTGCGGCCGAAGAGTTGGGCGGTGGTGATGACGATGTCCGATTGCGCGCATTGCTTGGCCATGCCCTCGCGCTGCTTGTCCAATTGTTCGGGCGTCAACTGATTAGCATAGCCTTGGGCGGTCGAGCCCGTCGCGCCGAGATCGATCTTGAGAAATTTCGCGCCGAGTGATTTGACCTGCTCTTCGCACTCCGGCCGGGTGTCGAAGGCATCGACGCGCGCACCGAGCCGCTTGGCGGTGGCGATGGCTTGCAGTCCCGCGACGCCGACGCCGATGACGAAGACACGCGCGGGTTGTAGGGTGCCAGCGGGTGTGGTCATCATCGGCAGCACTTTGTGGCTGAGTTCAGCCGCGTGCAGGACCATGTAATACCCGGCGATGGAATGCTGCGACGACAACGCGTCCATCTTCTGCGCCCGGGTTGAACGCGGGATCATCTCCATCGAGATAGCATTGATGCGGGCATCGCGCAAAGCGCCGATCAGCGCCTTATCGTTGAAAGGGTCGAGAAAGCTCAGATGCCACGCACCGGCTTTCAGGTGCGGAATTTCTGCCAGCGGTGGTTTGCGTACGCGCAGCACGAGGTCGCTCTCGCCGAGAATGGCGTCGCGACTGGCCAGGGTGACGCCCGCCGCCGAGTAGGCGGCATCGTCCCAGTGGCTGTGGGCACCGAGGCCACTTTCACAGCGGACGGTGGCACCGAGCTTCGCCAGCTTGGCTGCAGTGGCAGGTGAGAGCGCGCAGCGCGGCTCATGGGGATCCACTTCACGAGGTACGCCGATGATCATTGGCGCGATGGTGCGACTGCTGCGCGGCACTGCAATATCGGGTTGGCTGCCATGGCCAACCGTGGTCAGACGGGGTTGGCGCTGGTGCGGTGCTACCTCAGCCGCATTCCGGGAAATAGACTCCGCTGATGGGTGCGCCGACCTCGGTAGGGAGTTCGCCGCTCTTGAGATGACGCTGATCACTGGCGAGGACGACGGCGCGGTCGCTCATCAGATGCA
>CAYQAQ010000288.1:0-4603 GCA_964415495.1 uncultured candidatus Brocadiaceae bacterium
GTCGCTGTCGGTCGCCGATTCCATGGTGACCTCGCCAGCGATCAGGTGCACCACGATCCCCACGCTCACCCAGCCCATGGGCGTATCTACCAGGCGAAACGATACGCCGGCATAGACATCCGCCAGGAAGGCCTTCGAGTTCACTTCATCGCCGATCCCGAAATTGGCATCGCCAAAGTCGAAAGTATCATCGAGGGTATTGTCACCATCGGTCGAAAACAGCAGGCCACCGAATTCCAGATCCATGATCCAGGGCAGGCCGACGTTGCCTTCGATGAAGGCTCCGAAAGCGTAGTCATCGGCATTCAGCTCTTTGCTTGAGATGGTGTCGACCGGATTGCCGCCAGAGCTCAGCCCCCAAGACCCGTCCAGCGTGGCGTACCACGCGGCCGGTGCGATACGGAACACCGGTTTGCCGATCGTGCCGTCAGCCGCCGCGAGCGGGGCGGCCAGCGTGGCGAGGAGGGGGAGGGTGCGGAGTGCGAGCGGAAACACCGTCATGTGGATGATCCAGGGGATGAAGTGTCGAAATGTGGTGCATGTTCGGGAAAAGGCAAGTTGACGAGAATGTTCCAGGAAGATGCACCGGTTCAGACGTGTCTCATGCGTCGTTACGCGTGGAGTCACTATCCCGCTTCATGAGGAGCAGGGGGTGCCATAAGCGTGCGCGTGGCGACCTCCAACGAACGACTTTTGCTGACCTGCGCTGCTTGCCAGCACCAATTCCTGATTGCCGCGACCCTGGTGGGCCGACGGGTGGCGTGTCCGTATTGCGCCAAGCCAGTAGCGGTGGTCGCGGATGCCCCGGTCGAACAGGATGGGCTCATCGGCCGGCGCGTCGGCGGCTGCCGCCTTATCCGTAAACTCGGCGCCGGGGGGCTTGGCTTGGTGTATCTGGGCGAGGACCTCACCGATGGGCGACGCCTCGCGGTGAAACTCCTCGCGCCCAAGATGGCGCAGGACGAACAGCTGGTGAAGCGCTTCCTGCGCGAAGCACGCTTCTGCGCCCAGATTGATCACCCGCAGGTGGTGCGCGTGTTCGACTGCGGTTTCGATCGCGGTGTCAATTATCTGATCATGGAATATGTTGCGGGCGACACCTTGGCGGCCGTGCTCGCCGAGCGCGGCGCGATCCCGTGGGCGGAAACGCTGCCGTGGATTCGTGACATTGCGCAAGCCCTGGAGCAGGCCGCGACTTTGAACATTGTGCATCGCGACATTAAGCCCGCGAATATTTTATTGACGATGGATGGGCATGCCAAGCTCAGTGATCTGGGATTGGCCAAGCAGCGCGATGTCGAATCCGAGGGCAATGAGCTCACCATGCAGGGCATGGCGATTGGCACTCCGGCGTACATGGCGCCCGAGCAGGCGCGAAACGCACGCGACGCGCAGCCGACCGCCGACATCTACGGCTTAGGCGCCACTTGGTATCACCTGTTAAGCGGCAACAAGCCCTTCGACGGCCGTAACGGCCATGACATCCTGAGCAAGGTGCTGCGTGAGCGGCCGCAGCCGATCCGTCAACGCGTGCCGGATCTGCCTGCCGGTATTGCCGACCTGGTCGAACACATGATGGCGGCGCGTCCACACGATCGTCCTGCGGATGCGACCGCGCTCTTGGCGGAATTGGCGGCGGTGGAAGCCCAGCCCCAGGCGACCCGCACGCAACGGCAGACCACTCGCACTGCTGCCGTGACCACGGACGGGAGCGCGAAAAGCGGCTGGCTGCCCTGGTTTTTGGGTGGGGTGGCGGTCGTGTTCGTCATCGCGGTACTGGCCCGCGTCCTGCTGCGCTGACCGGCGGACGCTTGTGCGGAGATTGTAGGAGATTGTAGGAGATTGTGGGAGATTGGACGGGCACTGCACGCCCGTGCGGCCATGACCGGTATCCCGTTTGTCACTCCGTCGTGATCATTCGCCCTACGGGCAAAAATGCAGGAGCAGTTGCTCGGCATCAGGGTCCCAGGGACGGAGAATGAGGGAGTCACAGGTGCCGCCGTGAACGGCCGCACCGAACGTCGGTCGATCAGCGGCGACGCGGCGGGCTGGAGCCGCCAACGACAGGTTCGCCCCGTGCCCGCGTGCTGGCAGTGCCGAGCAGATGATCCTGCATGCCGACGAGCGCTGCGGCCGCATTGCGTTGGGCGATGGCAGTGTAGATGCGGAGGTGATCTGCCGCCGCACGTGCCCGGCTGGCCGGATGTTCGGCGGCGTTTTCGGCCACGTAGCGCTCGTAAAAGCGATCCAAGGCTTCGACCAGAGCCGCTAACAAGGGATTGCCGCAGGCAGCAACCAACGTGCGGTGAAAGGCGAGATCGGCGGCGACGAAGGCGAGGCCACCGGCGGCGGCGTACGCCGCGGTCGCTGCCGCGGCGGCTTCGAGGTCTTGCAGGTGCAGCGCACTGCGATGCTGAGCCGCCAGTGCAGCCGTTTGCGGCGCCAACGCGAGGCGCACTTCGAGCATCTGCCGTGCGGGGTTGCCACTCGCCTGCGCCAAGACCAAAGGCAGGAGCCAGGCCAGCACTTCCGGGCCCACCGCGCGCACGCGCGAACGCCGTCCGTGCGCCACTTCAATGACGCCCAAGGCCCGTAGCGCTGCGAGCGCTTCACGTAGCGCGACGCGGGATACCGTGAATTCCGCCATCAGGACGCGCTCGCCGGGTAAGGCGGTGCCGATGGGCCAACGGCCGTCCTGGACGCGCGCCAACATTTCGCGCAGCAGTCGATCGCCGGTCACCGAGGCCTCGGGCGCAGGGTGCGGAGAGGTCGTCATAGTGTCAGTCTGGTCCGACCAGTTGCCCTGCAAGCGCCGCTCCGACGACGCCCAGGAGGCGCCTGCGCTGCTCAGGCTGCGCGCTGGAGGACGTGGACGATTCCACTCCACCGGCGACAGCTGGTCGGCGGGACGCGAGAGATCCATGGGCTCGCGCAGAGATCATCGATGATCGCCCGGTAGCGCGGGTTGACCACCTGATCGGTGGACGGCCCAGCTGGCGAATCCTTCAGCAAATAACCGGCCCAAGGCTTGCTGCGGAGCTCCGTGATTTCGGGCGCAGCCGCCAAGCGGGCCTCGATCAGCGGACGGATCGCGGCGACCAGTGGCGCGGGTATCACGTCTACGATGACCAGCCAGCCGGTGCGGATGAAGGTGTCAACCTGCGCCGGCGACAGGATGCGGGGAGGCAACCCGGCAAAGGGAGGCAGCATACGAAAAGGTTCATATGGGCTCAGACGATGCCACCGCCCGTAACCGTGATGCCGCTCATCGACATGCGCAGTTCTTCGGCGTTCGGCGCCGCTTTGAGCGCGGCGTCGGCGGTGATTTTCTTTTCGCGATACAGGCGAACGAGCGCTTTGTTGTAATTCTCGCAGCCGTTCTCGGTGTCGTTGGCGATGGCTTCGGAGACTTTGTGGTCCTCGCCTTCCAAGATCAGTTTTTTGATGATCGGTGAGACAAACATGATCTCGACGGCGGGGACGCGCGGGATCTCTTTGCTGGCGCCTTTGAGTAATTTCTGATTCAAGACACAGCGCAAATTAAACCCGAGGCTGGTGCGGATCTGTTCGCGCTTTTCGGGCGGGAACAGATCAAGCAGGCGGCCGATGGTTTGCGCTGCGCCAGAAGCATGCACGGCACCGAAGACCAGATGCCCGGTTTCGGCCGCGGTCAGGGCGGTCTCGAAGGTCTCAGCGTCACGCATTTCACCGACCAACATGACGTCGGGATCTTCGCGTACGGCCGAGCGTAGGGCGTGCTTGAAATCTTTGACGTCGATGCCGATCTCGCGCTGATTGATGATCGCTTTGTCATCCTGAAACATGTATTCGACGGGATCTTCAATGGTGAGGATATGGCAGCGGCGCTTGCTGTTGATGTCGTTGAGGATCGAGGCGATGGTGGTCGATTTACCCGACCCCGTCACGCCACCCACCAAGACCAAGCCCTGTTCGAATTCAGCAATACGACTGAGCTGCGGAGGCAGCATCAGTTCGCTGTAGGTTGGGATCTTGATGTTGACCTTACGCACCGCCGCCGACAGCGCGCCCAACTGGCGGAACATGTTGCAGCGGAAGCGCCCGGCGCCCTCGACGAAGTACGAGAAATCGCAGTAACCGTTTTCAGCCAACTGCCCATGCGCGCGTTCATCCATGATTGCGGTCAGCAACGATTCGGTGTCGGCAGCCGACAGCGGCGGTACATTTTGCATGCGCGCCAACTGGCCAGCGACGCGGAACACCGGCGGTTCGCCCGCCTTGATGTGCAGATCACTGGCGTTGTGTTTGACCATCATCTGGAACAGGTCGAGAATCTTCATGGGGGCCGCGCGTCCTTCGGGCGGCCATTCTGTCGGCGTAACTCCGCCCGGCGACGGCTTTTCCAGGGACGCGGGCGGTTCCCACCCCCGGCGTCATACACGGCGCTTTGACTGCATGGTGAGAGGGGCATGGACACAGAGCACCAGAGGGACCAGAGATTGATCTCTGGTCCCTCTGGTGCTCTGTGTGAACTTCCGCGGGCTGCGGGGTGAACCTAGTGTCCTGACCCAGAAATCCTTGTCATCCTGCTTGCCCGCGCCCGCCATCTGCTGCGTTGCGAAAA
>CAYQAQ010000289.1:0-4584 GCA_964415495.1 uncultured candidatus Brocadiaceae bacterium
TTCACCAGCGGCAGATAGTAGCCGCGCACGATCTGGTGCGTCGCTGGCCGGCCGTGGGTAGCGTCGCGCTGGTGGTGGTGCGCTCCGTCGATGGCGGGGTGGTTGATGAGGCGTTAGCGCTGCGGCTCAGCGAGACGGAGACCGAACTGCACGTGCACGGTGGCGCTGGCATGCGTGCGGCGGTCACCGCGGCTTTATGCACTCATGGGTTGACCGAAGCGCCGCCAGCGACGGATGCGTGGGCGGAGCTGGCAGCGGCGCCCTCGGCCGCGGTAGTCGCGTGGCGCCTGCAGCATCCGCCACCAGCGCTGCCGCCCTTCGCGCCGGAATTTCTGTACCGTCAGCCGGTCATTCTGATCACGGGGCCAGCCAATGCGGGTAAGAGCACGCTACTGAATAGCTGCTGCGGGCATACGCGCGCTTTGGTCAGCGACCGTCCGGGGACGACCCGGGATCTGGTCAGCACCGAGGTCCTGCATCGCGCCTGGCGTCTGCGTCTGATTGATTCGGCGGGGTTGCGTCAGACCGTCGATGCGTTGGAGGCTGCTGGACAAGACCTTGTCATCGCCGCTCGTGCCCGCGCCGATCTGGTGCTCTATCTGCATCCGGCCGACGCGGCGACCGCGCCAGCGGCGCAGCCGGGGGATCTGGTGGTGTGGGGCAAGGCGGACCTCGGGGTGCCGGCCGGGGTGTTGGCGTGGTCGGCTCAGGATGGGGATGCGAGCGCACGCCGCAGCCAGCTTCTTGATGCGGTGCTGGCGCGCCTGGGCTTGGTGCAGCCCCCGGTTGTCCAGCCAGCAAGCGGCCTATGATCACGCGTCCGGCGTGAAGCCGGCCCGCGTCGGTGGCGTGGGAATCCCCCCGGGGGGCGCATGATTGATCTCGGTCTGCTCCGCAAGGAGCCCGAGTTGTTCCGCAACGCTTGGCAGGCGCGTGGCGAGGTCGTCGACCTCGACGCCTTGTCGGCCATGGACGCTGAGGTTCGTCGGCTCAAGACCGAGGGCGAGCAGCTGCAGGCGGAGGTCAACAAGGCCTCCAAGGCCATTGCTGGCGTAGCCAAGGCCGGCGGCGATGTCGCGGCTGCCAAAGACGCGGCCCGTGCGCTGGGCGATCAGGCGAAAGCCATCGAGGGTGAGCGCGTGGCGCGCGAAGTTGAACTCACCGAACTCCTGCTGCGCCTGCCCAATCCGTGTTTGCCAGTGGTGCCGGTTGGCCGTGATGCGACCGAGAACCGCGTCGTCGGCACCTGGGGCGACAAACCGAGTTTCACTTTCGCGCCGCAGGCGCACTGGGACCTCGGCCCGCGCTTAGGGATCATCGATTTCGACGGCGGTGCGCGCGTCGCCGGATCAGGCTTTGTGGTGCTGCGCGGTGCCGGTGCGCGGTTGTCGCGGGCCTTGGTCAGCTTCTTCCTCGATCGCCACACCCAGCAGAACGGCTACACCGAAGTCGCGGTGCCCTTCCTGGTCACGCCCGAGGTCATGACCGGCACCGGTCAGCTGCCGAAATTCGCCGATCAATTGTACAGCTGCGGCGATGACGGGCTTTATTTGATTCCTACCGCCGAAGTGCCGGTGACGAATTTGTATCGCGGCCAGTTACTCGAAGCTGCCGATCTGCCGATACGCCTGTGCGCCCATACGCCCTGCTTCCGACGCGAAGCCGGTGCCGCAGGTATCGGCACGCGCGGCATGACCCGCGTCCACCAGTTCGACAAAGTCGAAATGGTGTGGATCAGCACGCCCGAACGCGCCGAGGCCGATCTGCTGACGCTGCGTGGCCATGCCGAGGGCCTGCTGCGCGATCTCGGATTGCATTATCGCATCTTGGAATTGTGCACCGGTGACACCGGCTTCGGTTCAGCGCACACCTTTGATCTCGAAGTGTGGAGTGCCGGCACCGATTCGTGGCTGGAAGTGTCGAGCTGTTCGAACTTCACCGACTTCCAAGCCCGCCGCATGGGTTTGCGCTACCGCCCGGAGCCCAAGGGCAAGCCGGTGGTCGCCGCGACGCTCAATGGCTCAGGGCTCGCACTGCCGCGCTGCTTGATCGCTTTGCTGGAAACGTATCAGCAAGCCGACGGCACCATCCGGGTTCCCGAGGTTTTACGTCCGTATCTGGGTGGATTAGAGGTGATCGCGTGAATCGTCCTCAGTCCTATGTCCTAGGTCCTATGTCATCGTCACCCGAGCTCGAACCGAGTTCATCAGGACCCAGGACCCAGGACCTAGGACCTAGGACCCTGCCGACGCCAGGAGGCGGCGCATGAGCGACCCCATCAAACACGAATGCGGGTTGGCGCTGGTGCGCCTGAAGAAGCCGCTGGCATATTACGATGAGCGCTATGGCTCGCCGCTGTGGGGTATGCGCAAGCTGTACCTGCTGATGGAAAAGCAGCGCAATCGCGGTCAGGATGGCGCTGGCGTGGGTGTGCTCAAACAAGGCGCCCTCAAAGGCGCGCGCTACCATCACCGTATCCGCGAAGCGGGAGCGAACTGTTTGGATCGCATCTGGCGCAGCATCCATCGCGATCTCGAGCATCTGCATCGCGATGGCGTGGTGCCGAAGGATCCCGAAGCGCTCAAGCGCGTGTATCCGTGGCTGGGCGAGATCTACCTCGGCCATCTGCGCTACGGCACGCACGGCGGTCAGACCATCGACAACTGCCATCCGTACGAACGCATCTCCAATTGGCCGACCCGCTACCTGACTTTGGCAGGCAATTTCAATCTGACCAATTCGCACGAGATCTTCGACATGTTGGTTGGGCTCGGCCAGCATCCGCTCGGCAGCGCCGATACCGCGACCGTGATGGAAAAGATCGGCCATTTCCTCGATGAGGCCAATGAGTCGATCGTGCGCAAGTTGCGTAATGCGGTGGAGGGTGGCGAAAAATTGGCCGAACGCATCGCGGCGGAACTCGACTTCGCCCAAGTGCTTCGCAAAGCTTCGCGTGCTTGGGATGGCGGTTATCATCTGGGCGGCGTGGTCGGCCATGGCTTGAGCTTCGTGTTCCGCGATCCGAACGGCATCCGTCCGTCGTATTGGTACGAAGATGACGAAGTCATCGCTGCGGCGTCGGAACGGGTGGCCTTGGTGACCTGCTTCGACGTTGCCGACGAGCATGTGAAGGAATTGACCCCGGGGTGCGCGTTGATCATCGACCACCACGGCGTGGGGCGTGAGACCGAAATCCTGCCCCAGGCCGAACGTCGCTCCTGCTCATTTGAGCGCATCTATTTCTCGCGCGGCAACGACCGCGACATCTACCGGGAACGCAAGGCGCTGGGCAAAGAGCTGGTGCCAGCATTGCTGAAGGCCATCGACCACGATCTTGAGCACACGGTTATCAGCTATGTACCCAACACGGCCGAAGTCGCGTACCTCGGGCTGGTTGAAGGCCTGGAAGCATGGTTGGCCGAATGGAAAGAACGCGAGATCCTGCGTCTGCAGGAACACGGCGAACTGACGCCGGACACCCTGCGGCGCATCCTGCAGATCCGGCCCTGGGTGGAAAAAGCTGCGCATAAGGATGCCAAGCTGCGCACCTTCATCACCGATGATCGCGATCGCGGCGATCTGGTCGCGCATGCCTATGACATCTCGCGCGGCATTTTGCGGCCTGGTCTTGACAATCTGGCGGTGATCGATGACTCGATCGTGCGCGGCACCACGTTGCGTCAGTCGATTCTGCGCATGCTGACGCTGCTCAATCCGCGCAAGATCGTGGTGCTGTCGAGTGCGCCGCAGATTCGCTTTCCCGACTGCTACGGCATCGACATGTCGGAAATGGGCAAGTTCATCGCCTTCGAAGCGGCGATCGCCTTGCTGCGTGATCGCGGTCGCGAAGCGCTTATCGATGAAGTGTACAAAGACTGCTGCGCCGAACTCCTGCGCGCCGAAGCCGCGCGTCTGCCGAATGATCCACCGTCGCCGCAGACCAATCACGTCAAGCGCATCTACGCGGAGTTCACCGATATCGAAGTTTCGGCGAAAATCGCCGAGCTGGTGCGGCCGCAGGGCACCACCTGGAACGGCGAGATCGAAGTCGCCTATCAAACGGTCGAAGGTCTGCGCTGGGCCATCCCCGGCCACACCGGCGACTGGTATTTCACCGGCGATTACCCGACGCCCGGTGGCGCAGCCGTGGCCAATCGCGCGTTCGTCAACTGGGTTGAGAAACGCAGCGGTCGGGCCTATGAAGCCAACCGCGGTTGACGCTCGGGATTCGGTGCGGTGATCGACCGCGGTTTCGCTCCGAGCCGTGACGGCGATGGTGCGGGTCCACCGCTCCTGATGCGCAACCTGCATTTCCGCGTGGCGGACCCGGGTTGGGTGATGTCGCGTCACGCGCACCGCATTCCGCAGTGGTATTGGTGCAGCTACGGCAACATGGACATCGAAATTGACGGCGTGGTGCATGCGCTGCGCGCCGAAGAAAGCATATTGGTGCGACCCGATGCCGTGCGTGAAATCCGGGTGGCGCAGCGTGCGGCCGGGTATCTGGTGACAATTTTCGAGGCGCAGCCCATCATCGGATTGGAGACGTGTTATCATCGGGTGCTGGCTCTACCTGGCGAGGCG
>CAYQAQ010000290.1:0-4579 GCA_964415495.1 uncultured candidatus Brocadiaceae bacterium
AAAATGCTCGGTGAATTGACCGAGAATATCCAATACAAGAAGTCGGATGATGAAGGTGTGGAAAGCGGCGACGACGCCCTGATCGTCAAATTCGTCCAGCAGATCATTGCCAATGCGCTGAATGCACGCGCCTCGGACATTCACATCGAGCCGATGGACGATCATCTGCGCATCCGCTATCGCGTCGATGGCGTCTGCTTCACCATGGACCCGGCGCCGAAGCGCCTGCAAGGCCCGGTGATTCAGCGCCTGAAGATCATGGCCGATATGAAGATCCAGGAAAGGCGCCTGCCGCAGGACGGGCGCATTAAGATCAAAATCGGCGAAAAAAAGATCGACCTGCGCGTCTCGTCACTACCGGCGATCCACGGCGAATCCGTGGTGATGCGTATTCTCGACGGCGATAGCATCAAATTGAATCTCGACGACATGGGTTTCGATCCCACCGACTACAAGGCCTTCACCGGCCTGATCAAACGCCCGAACGGTATCATCTTGGTCACCGGTCCGACGGGGTCGGGTAAGACCACGACGCTGTACGCGACGCTCAATACGCTCAACACCATCGATCGCAAGATCATCACCGCCGAAGATCCGATCGAATACAATCTGGCTGGCATAAATCAATGCCAGATTCAATCGCAGATCGGCCTCGATTTCCCGCGTATTCTGCGCGCCATGCTGCGCCAGGCGCCGAACGTCATTCTGGTCGGCGAAATTCGCGACGCCGAAACGGCCAATATCGCCATTCAAGCGGCGCTAACCGGTCACTTGGTATTCTCGACCCTGCACACCAACGATGCACCGAGCGCCATCACCCGTCTGATCGACATGGGTGTGCCGCCGTTCTTGGTCGCAACCTCGATCCAAGCCGTGCTCGCGCAGCGCCTTATCCGCGTCAACTGCCCCAATTGTCTGGAACCCTTCGAGCCCGAGCCGCGTCAGATCGAACTGCTCGGCTTGAAGCCGGACCAGCTCACCGAACGCAAATTTATGCGCGGCAAAGGCTGTGACACCTGCAAGGGCAGCGGCTATCGCGGTCGGCGCGGCATCTTCGAGATGATGGTGATGAATCGCCAGTTACGCGAACTCGCCTTCAATAAGTCGTCGACGTCAGAGATCCGCCGCGCCGCTATCGCCAACGGCATGCACACCCTGGCGATGGACGGAGCGCGCAAGGCCCTCAATGGCATCACCACGCCAGAAGAAATCCTGCGCATGGCGAAGTCGGATGAATTCTCGAGCTGAATTCCGCGTCGCGGCGGCTTGGCTGCTGCCGGTGCTGATGCTGCTGGGATTGGCCGGGTGCGGCGGCGCACCACGCGATTTATCGCGCGACGAAGCGCGCTTGGTGGCCTGGTGGTGCGAAGATTGGGCCCGCGGGATTGCCCGCGAATCCGGAGAATTGCGCACCGTTGACGGCAGCGTGGCGCTCAGCCGCATCGCCGATTGGGTTGATACCCGCACGGTCACCGCCACCCGCCATCATCTCACCCGTCGCCGGCAACGCTGGGCGGTGGTGCGCGGATTTCTCGGCAGCGGCACGCTGACCACAACCGATGACGGTCTGCTGGTGCTGAGCACCACCGCCAGCGGTGAAACCGCGTCGCTCGCCCAGCAAATCGCGGACGCGGAAAATCAAGATCGCCGCATGGTCGAGATCCTGTGCCTCACCTTCGCGCAGACCGATGACGCCTTGACCCGGCATCTGAAGGAAGCCTTCCGCACCGCGCGCCGCGCTGGCGATGCGGTGACCTTGGGAACAACTGTCCCGTGAGCGATAGCGCGATCCTGTCGCCAGCCCTACGCGCCGCTGCCGAAGCGCGCTTTCCCCGCCTCGTCGACGACCTGCGTGCGTTGGTGCGCATTCCTTCGTGTAGCTTTCCCGGTTTCGATCCGGCCCAGGTCGAGGCCTCTGCGGTGGCCACGCGCGATCTGTTTACGGCGTGCGGATGGCCCGAGGCGCGCATTGCCCGCCTCCCCGGCGTGCTGCCCTACGTCGTGGCCAGTGATCGCCGCGCCGGCCCGACTGCACCGACGTTGCTGCTCTACGCCCACCACGATGTGCAGCCGCCGATGCGCGAGGCGCTGTGGACTACGCCCGCGTTCGAACCGACGCAGCGCGACGGACGTCTCTACGGTCGCGGGGCTGCCGATGACAAGGCCGGCATCGTCATGCACGCGCACGCCGGTGGCATCTGGCACGCGCAAGGGCAAGCACCGCCGTGTAATCTCATCGCACTGATCGAAGGCGAAGAAGAAATCGGTAGCGAACACTTCGCCGCGTTTCTCGCCGCCCATCACGAGGAGCTCGCCTGCGATGCGTTGGTCATCGCCGATCTCACCAACTACGACACCGGCCTGCCGGCACTCACCACCAGTCTGCGCGGCAATCTGGTCGTCGAACTCGAACTGCACGCGCTGCGCAGCCCGCTGCACTCCGGCATGTGGGGCGGCCCGGTCGGCGATGTGTGTAGCGCCTTGGCGCGCTTGCTGGCGTCACTCACCGACGTCGACGGCCGCGTCGTCGCCGCTTTGCGCAGCGGCACCGCCGAGCCTACACCGGAAGAAATAGCCTCGTGGCAGCGCCTGCCCTTCGATCCCGCGCGCTTCGCGACGCAAGCGGGTCTCGTGCGCGGCAGCGTTGACGCCGATTCGGTTCGTGTGCACCGTCGCCTGTGGCGCGAGCCGAGCTTGGCGATCAATGTCTTGCAAGCTGGCGTGCGCGGCCAAACCGGCAACGTGCTGATGGACACCGCCTACGCCCGCTTGAGTCTGCGCATCGCGCCGGGCCAGGATCCACAGCACGTAGAACGCACGTTGGCCGAACTGCTACGCGCCGCGACGCCGTCGTGGTGCGACCTCCACATCGACCGCCGCGCCGAAGCCGGTCCGGCCTGGAGCACACCCACCGATCATCCCGCCTTCGCCGCCGCCCGCGCCGCCCTGCACGAAGGCTTCGGCGTCGAACCAGTGCTCATCGGCTGCGGCGGTTCGATTCCGTTTGTCGGTGCCGCCACGCGCGCTCTCGGCGGCATTCCCGCGCTGCTGCTTGGCGTCGAAGACCCGGCTTGCGCTGCGCACGCGGAAAATGAATCCGTGCACCTCGGTGATCTGCGGAAGGCGTTCATCAGCGAGGTTGCCTTGATTCAGCGCTGTGCGAGCGCGTTGCAGCGCTAAATTACGGTGATTCCAGGCCGGGCGCCGCGAGGCAATCCAGCCATGCCTGCTCGACGCCGCACTGACGAGCGACGGCATCCACCACGTCACGGTCGAGATGCGCCGCGCTTATGCGCAGTATGCCGCGGATGTCGCGCAGATGCTTGTACTGGCCGCTCAGCGCAAAATAGCGCAATTTCCCAGCAATCACGCAGCTCACGGGAGCAACGAAGATGGTCGTCCCGCTCGTTTCGACCGCGACCCGACGCGCCATACCCCACCGGTTCATCACATCATTGGCGCTCGGATAGACGTCTGCTTTCAAACCGGTATCCGTGTCGATAAGATTAAACGTGCCGCCACCCGGCTTGGTAATCTCGCGCCGGATGACTTCGACCGGCGGTGCATAATAGCGCGGGGGCTGAAAAATATGGGCTAAGCGCTCCGCATCCTCCACATTCACGGCAACAACCAAATCGATATCGATCGTGCTGCGCGGCTCACCCCAAATCACCGAGGCCACGGACCCAACCACCATGCATGGCAAATCGTGCTCCTCCAGTTGCACCGCAAAGCGGATCAAATCCGGATCGAGTGGACTCAACATAGGGACGGCGACGATGCCAACGTCGCCGCGATGCGTAATTCACGCATACGGGCCTCGTCAGCATCGGGATAGAGCTCACGCAATCGCTGCTCACGACAGGCAATGGCCTGGGCCGTCAAGCGGCCCATGAGCCGCAGGCGCTGAGCCGGCGTCATCGCCGCCCAAATCCGCCACTGCACGTCACGGGCTGCTGTCACATGGTCCATGGTGACAGGATACCCCGACCCTCCGATCAGGGAACGGCCATCCTGTCGCACCATGCATCCCTTGCCGCCCCGCCACGCACGCCACGCTCATGGTCATGGCTACCGCCCATGTCCTCATGCACGTCGCGGCCGAAGGTCCCGGCCGCTTGGCCGACTTGCTCACCGCACGCGGGCTGACGCTGCGCGAATGGCACCTGTTCGCGGCACCGGATCTGCCGACGCCGCAGGTCGGTGATCTGCTGCTGGTGATGGGTGGGCCCATGGGCGTGGGCGAACGCAACGATCCACGCTATCCGTTTTTGGAACCTGAAATCGCTCTGGTCCGGCGTTGTCTGGCTCAAGGTATTGCGGTGCTCGGCATTTGCCTCGGCAGCCAGGTGCTCGCGCATGCGGCGGGCGCGACGGTGCATCCTAATATCCGGCCGGGGCCGAACGGGCAGCCGCAGCCAGCGCGCGAAGTCGGTTGGGCTCCGGTGGCCTTTCATGGCGTCGATGAGCGACCGGAATTGCGCGGTCTGCATCGCTGGGAATGGATGCTGCACTGGCACGGCGACACGTTCACCCTGCCGCCGGGGGCGGTGCTGTTGGCCTCGACCCCGGCCTGCGC
>CAYQAQ010000291.1:0-4578 GCA_964415495.1 uncultured candidatus Brocadiaceae bacterium
GGGACTTGCACCCCTTGTTTCACGCCGGCTTTTACCGGCGCACGGTGTCCCCTTTGATTTCACCGCCCTTTGATTTCACCGCTCCTACGCCTCACTGCCCAAGATCGCCTGCACCTGCTCCAGCAGCACTGGCAATTCCTGGCGCGCCACGCGATAGACCGTCGGTAGATCCACACGGCCATACTCATGCATGATGATATTGCGCATACCCCAGATCAGTGGCCAGGGAATGTGGGGCCAACGGCTTTGTTCGGCAACGGCGACGCGATGTGACGCTTCGGCAACCGTCGCGATAGCATACATGGTGGCCCGATGCGTGCGATGATCGTGGACGAACTGAGCGAAATCCAATCCATCCGTGTAGCCGATCGCGTCCCGGGCAAAGCGCGCCATATCCTCGAGCGCTTGTGCAGTCCTCGCATCAAGCGGCATAGAGCACTTCAGAAGCCGCCAAGACATTTTGGCGGAAACGTTCGGAAGGATCGTGGTCCAAAGTCCACCGCGTGATGAGATCGACCGGGCGGCCGAAGATCCGCTGGAGATCGGCGACCAGTCCGGCGAGCTCCCAGCCCGGGGTGTACCCGGCCTCGAACGTCACCAGCACATCCACATCGCTGTCCGGACGTGCGTGACCGGCGGCACGCGAACCGAAAAGATCCAGCCGCGCGACGTGGTAACATCGGCAGACCTGGGCCAGGGCGTCGGCATCAAAAGTCACATCCCGAGCCATGCGGGCAGTCTAGCTCGCTCGCGAGCGAGCGAAATCACAAAGGCTAGGTACGACCATCGGCGGGCGTGGGTGGAAGAGCGGAATTGACCTCATTCGAATGCCTTCGCCCGCGTCGGTCGGCTGCGTCGCTCGTCTCTCGTCGCTCGTCGCTCGTCAATCGCTCCGCATTCCTGTGCGGACGCCGGTGGTGAACCGGCTCTTCCGTTGAAGAACCCCCGGGGCGGCTCCTTCTTCCGCCCACCGTACCCCTCGTGCTCGGCGTCAAGGCTGCCCTCGCTGCGCTCGGCGCCTGCGGCGGCCTGGACACCTGCGCGCGACGGGTGCGGCAGGCTCCACAAGGAGCCTCACCATGGCACGTTTTCACTCACTTCACGTCTACACGCTGGCTCGCGAGAACTTGCGCGAGATCGCGCGGATCACCGACGACATGCACGGTTTTGGCGATATCGTCAACCAGATGCGGCGCGCGGCGATCTCCGTCGTCAGCAATATCTGTGAAGGGGCGTCATCCGGCAATGATCGTCAGTTCGCTCGCTACCTGACCATCGCACGCGCATCGACCCACGAACTGCATGGGCAACTGGCTATCGTGGCCGATCTCGGCTTACTCGATCCCGATCACCCCATCCACGATCGCTGCGATCATCTCGGGCGGGCGCTCACCAAGCTGCTGCGCACGCTGAGGGGATAGCGCCGCGCGCAAGGTGGTGTGTCCGGTGTGTCCCCGCCGATGATCGTACTTCCCGTCGCGCCCACCGCACAGGAACGCCTTCCGCACGCAGCGTGAAATGGCATGGATCTACGGCGGACGCCGCGCATCAAACTGATCCTTCCGCGCCACCGTCATGACTTCCCCCCCTTACGACCAGGAAAGGTCTGGCTCGCGTTGCTGCGTCGCGCAGTCCTTGAGGTAGAGATTGATCAACGACTGGTACGGGACCCCCTTCTCAGCCGCGAGGTTCTTGAAGTAGCTGACCACGTCGTCATCCAGACGGATGGTGATCGACTTCTTGAGCTTGTGGAGGTAGGGGTTCTTGGTCCCCTTGCTGAAATCGTAGGTTTTTCTCATCGCTGCTCCCAGTAATCGTGGGTTTCCTTCCGATTTGACTTCCGGGCCGAAATGATCCGGATGGTGTCCTCGTCCTCGTCCTCCTGGCAATGACAGACCACCAGTTCCCGACCCGCCCGGCGCTCAGGCCGATCATGATGAAGCGATCCTCGGACTGCGAGTGATCGGGGTCATGGATGACCAGGGCGTGTTCATCAAAGAACACCTTCGAGGCCTCCGCGAAGGTCACCCATGCTTCCGCTGATTGCCCACCGATTTGGTGCGATCCCAGGCGAAATGCATGCCTACAGTGTATGTACGTCACGCCAAGAGCAAGTCTGCTCAGAGCAGACGGCGGCGCATCATCTGCCGATGGGGACCAGCGGTCGGGATATCGAACGCTGGCGACACCACCGTCCAGCCGGCGCGCTCATAGAACGGCACCGCGACCGTCCGCGCATTGCACCAGCGCAGGGTGATGGGGCTGGCGGCCAAGAGCGCATCGCTGAATGCCAAGAGGCGTTGGCCGACGCCCTGTCCGCGCCACGCCTCCGCCACGGCCATGCCGCGCAGTTGGTAGGCTGGCTCTCCCGCATACTCCGATGCCATCCACGAGGCACAGCCGATCACCGCCGCGTTATCCATCGCCGCGACATGCACCGTCGTCGCCAGGTCGTCGCCCGCGAAGGATGCCGTTACCAGCGGGAGACCGGCTCGCAACACCTGATGGCGCAACGGGAGGATCGCCGCGACAGCAACCTGACGCAGGCAGAGGGAATCCATCGGGCTACGCCGCCCGCCGCCCCGCAAACAACGGACAGCGCGAGCGCACCCAGCTGACGCCACGCCGGGCCGCCTCGGCCACGCGTGATTCCACGGCGCCGATGGCGCCGCCGCACAGGGCACGCCAGCCAGTCATCGTCGCCAGCCAGTCTTCAACCCGCAGATCGAGGCGGCTGAGGATCGCGGGTAACTCCGGTGGAATACGGCCGCGCTTGCCGGCGCGCAGCACGCGGCCGGTGGCGTCGACCAGATCGAGATATTCATCGACCGTGAACGGTCGACCGTCGGCGAACACGTCGCCGGTCACGCAGGCACGCACCGGGGCCAGCCACAAGCCGTGCTCGGGTTCGCGCGCCACCGCCGCGTGTTCGGCGTGCGGCACGCCGGCACGCTCGGCCAGCGTGCGCGCGGCTGCCGGCGTCCGGCTGCGTGCCCGCGCCCGCGTCACCACGCGGTGGCGCTGCCGCGCGGTTATGCGCGCCCGCACCGCCGTGTGCGCGCTGCGCTCGGGCCGGTCCGCCAGAGCCGCGCGTACGGGATTGAGATCCACATACGCCATGCACGCAATCAGCGCCGCCTGATCGAGCAGCGGCACCGAAGTATACCGTGCCTCCCAGAACGTGCCGCGACAGCGGTCCTCGCGATTCGCGCGCCGCGCCAGCGGTTCTTTCAACGCTTTCATGAACCAACCCAGCTCCGCCAGACGCGCGCGCCGCTTCCCCACCCACTCCGCGTCATTGCTGAATCGTCGCACGGTTGCCGCATCAACCGGCTTCGCCGTACCATCGATCGCTACCGCCAGCGGATACACCCGCAGCCAGCGCTCCGCGACCTCGTACGCCGACCACGACGCCACCGCGTCCACCTGCATACGCAGCACCAGATGCACGTGATTCGACATCACCGCGAACGCCGCCACCTCCACCGCAAAGGCCCCCGCCAGGAGGGCCATCCGCTCTTCCACCCACCCCCGCCGATGATCGTACTTCCCCTCACGCCCCCCGCACAAAAACGCCTTCCGCACGCAGCGCGAAATCGCATGAATCCACGGCGGACGCCGCGCATCAAACTGATCCTTCCGCGCCACCGTCACGCCACCGCCCTCCGCCCCACGGCCCCAACGTCCACGCCCACCCACCCAACCGCAAAAACCCGCCCGGGAACGCCGATCTCCCGATCGGCAGAAAAGCGCCAAACGCCCCTCGCCCCTCGATCACCCGCACCAACGACACAAACCCCCGTCGATCCCGACGCGGGCAAGCCACCCAGTCCCCCTGAAACAACACCCGTCATGGCGATGTATCCTGCTGGCCGAACAGGGACTTGCAACAACAAAGTGCCTGTCCTTTTGTTATCTTTTGTTATTATTGTTAGGTCCTTTTGTTAGCTAGCTTGATGTGTTTCGAGAAAACACCGGTGAATTCGCTGTTTCTGTACGAAAAACCAGAAAACCTCGAGGCTCAGATCGGCAAACAGTTGTCATTTCTGGACTTATAATTGGACAGCAGTGAATCAGGCCAAAGGATGAACACAGAAGATCGCTGCCGGACCGCCTGATTCACCGTAGATCGGATCCCGCCATGCCCACGCGCCCCAACATCATGCTGGTGATCTGCGACGACCTCTGCTGGGGCGATGTGGCCCGGCATGGCAATCCGGTGGTCCGCACTCCGCAGCTCGACCGCCTGCACGACCAGTCGGTGCGCTTCGAGCGCTGGTGCTCGGGGCCGCTCTGCTCGCCCGCCCGCGCCAGCCTGATGACCGGGCGCTGGCACCTGCGCACGCGGGTGATCGACACCTATTGCGGGCGCTCCACCCTCGATCCAGCCGAGCCGACCTTGGCGAGGGTGCTAGGCGCGGCCGGCTACGCCACCGGGTGCTTCGGCAAATGGCACCTGGGCGACTGCCATCCCAGCCGGCCCCAGGACCTTGGCTTCGACGAGGTGCTCTGGCACCGGCCCGACTGGTCGCTCGGATGGGACGAGTTCGTGGTGCTGTTGCCCTCGCACCACGCGCG
>CAYQAQ010000292.1:0-4561 GCA_964415495.1 uncultured candidatus Brocadiaceae bacterium
GGCGACGCCGCTTCTGCTTGGCGGTCCGGGGTGTTGGGGGCTTGGTCATGGGTGCCTCCTATCAGCGGTTTCCCGCTTATCTGGGCGTCCACAAAACCGGGGGAGGATCATGGTGCGATCCGGTGTCTATGCACCGGAAGCCGTGCTCTATGGCTTGGCTCGCATCTATGGTGCCATTACGGCGGAATCCCAGGAACACATGCAGGTCTTCACGGATCGCATCGCCGCCGAACGCTGGGTGCGCGATGGCGTCTTGAATAGCCCGTAGCCTCCTCTGGTGCGATGCGCGCCGAAAGCCGAACGCCATCGCCCAAGGGTCCGTAGCCCAGATCATGCAGCGTGATCAGTGGCCGGCGCAGCGTGTAGGTGCTGCCGTCGGGATAGGTTCCGGGAACGACTTCCCATGCGAAGCGTACGCGACCTTCTGCGGGTGCACCGGGGATCGCCTTATCCTGGAATTGCTCGCCATAGACCGGATGCGGCCGCGCCCGTCCGTCGGCGTCGATGACGCTCAAACGGATCAGCGTCGATTCCAACGGATCATCGGGATGGTCAGGCGGACGTCCGCGGCCATCGAGATGGTGGCAACCCGAACAGCTTACCGCATTGAACAGCGGTCCGAGTCCATCACGTCCCACCACGCTGGCAGTTGCGATGACCCAGGCATCGTTGAAGAAGCTGTTGCCGACAGGGCTAGCAGGAGCCCGGACTTCCGGACTATTGAACAGAGCATCAACCGATGACAGCGGCGATACGCGCGTCGAGGTCCCCTGCACCGGGCAAGGCCTGAACGGTAACGCCCGCCTGTTGCGCCAACCATGCGCTGACCGGATCGAAGTGGCGCTCATCAGCATAGACCACGCGCGTCAACCCCGACGGGATGATCGCATCCTTCATGCACGCCCGGCACGGGAAATGGGTGACGAAGAGTTCGCAATCGCGCAAGCGTCCCAACGCCGACATCGCTTTGCGGATCGCGTTGGTCTCGGCGTGTACGACCAGATCGTACTTGGTCGCTGACGTCTCCGGTGCTTCAGGCAAAGGCACCGTACCTTGACGCGCCTGCCACAGCGCGTCGAAATCGGGAACGCCGACGTTGAAGCCGTTATAACCGAGAAACAACCCACCGCTCTCCCGGTGATGCACGCAGGCGCCGACCTGGGTGTTGGGATCCTTCGATCGCAAGCGGGCGAAGATCCGTGCGATGACCATGCAGGTCAATTCGATGTCGGCTCGGGACTGACGCAGTTCTGGCGTAAGCTGAGTGCTTTGCAGCGCCGATGGGTCGATGGAATTCGTCATGGGCGAATACGACTCCTGACATGCTGGTATAGCCGCACTCCCCAGGCCAAGCAACCAACCCACCGACGCGCACCGTTATTCCACCCTCATCCCGCCCTCATCCCGCCCTCATTCGACCAAGGCCATCGCCTTTCGGGCCAGGCGCGCCGCTTCCACCAGACGGCGCAGGCTGGGTTCGACCTCGGTCCATTGGCGGGTCTTCAGACCGCAATCGGGATTGACCCACACCTGTTCGGGCCGCAACACGGTACAGGCCCGGCGCAACAGATGCGCCATGGCCTGGGCGTCAGGCACAGCGGGCGAATGGATGTCGTAGACGCCCGGACCGATCTCGGCCGGCCAATGGAAGCGCTCGAAAGCATCCAGGAGTTCCATGCGGGAACGCGCGGTTTCGATGGAAATCACGTCGGCATCCAAGTCAGCAATCGCGGTGATGATGTCGTTGAATTCGCTATAGCACATGTGGGTGTGGATCTGCGTGGTGTCGACGACGCCAGCGGTCGCGAGTCGGAAGGCGCCCACCGCCCAGGCGAGATAGCCGGGCTGATCCTGCTGGCGCAAGGGCAGGCCTTCACGGAAGGCCGGTTCATCGACTTGGATTACGGCGATTCCAGCCGCTTGCAGATCGGCGATCTCATCACGCAGGGCCAAGGCGATCTGGTCCGCGACCACGGCACGCGGCAGATCGTCACGCACGAAGGACCACTGTAGGATCGTCACGGGCCCAGTGAGCATGCCCTTCATCGGCTTGGACGTCAGCGACTGGGCGTACTGCGCCCACTCCACCGTCATCGGTTGTGGCCGGTCGATATCACCAATGATGATCGGCGGCTTGACGCAGCGCGAGCCGTAGCTCTGCACCCAACCGTTGGTCGTCACCACAAAGCCGCTGAGTTGTTCACCGAAATATTCCACCATGTCGGTGCGTTCGTATTCGCCATGCACCAGTACGTCGAGGCCGGCGTCATCCTGAAAGCGGACGCAGGCCGCCGTCTGCTCGCGCAAAAAGTCGTCGTAGCCAGCGTCATCAAGGCGACCACTGCGATGCGCGGCGCGGGCGGCGCGGATCGCTGTGGTTTGCGGGAATGAGCCGATGGTGGTGGTCGGGAACAATGGAAGATTCAGACGTCGACGCTGCTGCGGCAGCCGTTCAGCGACGGCGGTTGCCCGCCGACGGTCGTGATCGGTGATCGCCGCCAGGCGTGCGCGCACCCTCGGCAGATTGGCGACGGGGCTCTGTTGGCGCGCCGCGACCACGCGACGGGAGCGGGCCAACTCGTTGGCAATGACCGCATCGCCACCGCTGACCGCCCGGGCAAGCGCACCCAGTTCGGTGCATTTCTCACTCGCGAACGCCAACCAGGAGAGTGATCCACCGACGGCGTTGACTTCACCCTCCAACGATACCGGCACGTGCAGCAGCGAACAGCTCGGAGCAATCTGCACCTGATCTGACGCTCGCACGGCCAAAACTTGGCGGACAACGGCCAGGGCGCGATCGAGATCGCAGCTCCATACATTGCGGCCATCCACGACGCCGAGCGAGAGAATGCGATCTGCTGGCCAGGCCGCCAGCACCGCTGCGACCTGCTGCGGTGCGCGCACCAGATCGACGTGCAGTCCGGCGACGGGCAGATCCGCAATGAGCGCCAGATGATGCTCGATGCCGGCGAAATAAGTGGCAAGCAGCACCCGCACCTGCGGGACCTCGGCCGCAAACGTGGTATAGGCTTGGCGCACGGCCTCCTGCCACACGGGTTCGAGATCGGTGACCAGAATCGGTTCGTCGATCTGCACGTCCCGCACCCCGTACTCGGCCAGGGCAGTGAGCACGGCGACATACGCGGTCAGCAGCGACGGCAACCGCTGCAGCAGATCACTGCCATCCGTCGCCTTAGCCAAACGCAGCAAGGTCACCGGGCCGACCAGCACTGGCCGCGTGGCAACGCCCTGGGCCAGCGCTTCGCGGTATTCCGCCACCGGCTTGCGCGGATCCGCCTGAAAGACGGTGTCAGCAGCGAGCTCAGGCACCAGATAGTGATAATTGGTGTCAAACCATTTGGTCATCTCCAGCGCAGCAATGCCATCGCCACCGCGCGCCAGACGAAAGTAGCCTTCGGGAGCACTGGCATCGTGACCGCGGAAGCGCTCTGGTATCGCACCGACCAGCACACAGGTATCGAGGACGTGGTCGTAGCAGGAGAAATCGTTGCTCGGCACCACGCCGATACCCAGATGCCGTTGCCGCTGCCAACGCGCCTGACGGATCGCTGCGGTCGCGGATGCGAACGCAGCAGCGTCGCTGCGCCCAGCCCAGTATCCCTCCAACGCTTGTTTGAGTTCGCGGTTGGGGCCGATGCGGGGAAAGCCGAGACTGGCGGTGGTCACCATGGGATACTCCTGCGGCGCAGTGTAGACAGCACTCGCGCTCCTGACCAACGCAGGTGCTGCATGTAGGTATGAATACGGCTCATGCTCTACGCAGCGCGACCTTGCTCAGCGCAGACCGCGCGATGCAATCCGCCGCCATGAGTCTCGATCTGCATCATCTGCGGGCGTTCCGGGCCCTGGCTCGCCATCCGTCCTTGACCGCTGCCGCACGCGAGCTGCATTGCAGCCAGTCGGCGTTGTCACATCTGCTCGCGGATCTCGAACAACGGACCGGCATGATCTTGGTCGCCCGGCAACGGCGGCCCCTCGCGCTGACCGCAGCCGGACGACGCATCAGCGCCTGCGCGGACACCGTGCTCCCGCTGCTGGATGCCACCAGCGCGGATCTCGAACGGCTGCGCCGGGGATCCCTAGGGCGTTTGCTGATCAGCCTGGAGTGCCATTCGTGCATTGCGTGGTTGGCCCCGGCGCTGGACATCTTTCGCCAAGCCCATCCCGACATCGACGTCGACCTGCGCCTCGGTGGGCAATTCGATCCACTGCCAGCCCTGCGCGACGGCAGCGTCGATCTGGTGATCACGGGCGAACGCAGCAGCGCCCCCGGCGTGCTCGCGGATCCCTTATTCGCCTTCGAGATTCGCGCCCTCGTGCCACCGCGGCATCCCCTCGCGGCGCGGCGTCATCTTGATCCGGCTGATTTTGCAGGTGCCACCCTGATCACGTATCCGGTTCCGGAGTGTCGGTTGGATCTCTACACCCGCTTCCTGGAACCTGCAGGCATCGTCCCCGGTTCCCGACGCACCGCTGAACTCACGGCGGTGATTGTGCAATGGGTCGCCAGCGGTGCTGGCTTGGCGGCGTTGCCGCG
>CAYQAQ010000293.1:0-963 GCA_964415495.1 uncultured candidatus Brocadiaceae bacterium
ATGGATTCAATCGCCTGGACCAGGGCCTGCAGGAAGCGCGCTGCGGGCGCGCCGTCAAGGGCTTGGTGATCGATGGTCAGGCTGAGATGAATGCTCGGAATAAACTCGATGCCCGCCGTGCCCTCATAGGGTCGCAGCGCGATGGCACCGACGCCGAGAATGGCGACTTCGGGTGTGTTCAATACGGGCGTGAACGTCTCGATACCGAGCGCACCCACGTTGGTGACGCTGAAGGTCGATCCTTGCAGTTGATCCGGAGCGATCTTGCCGGTCTGGCACGACTTGGCGAGGAGACGGGTCGCGGTGGATAGGTCCGTCAGGGAGCGAACATCGGCATCACGCACCACGGGAACCATCAATCCCTTCTCGGTATCCACGGCCATGCCAAGATGGATGTCACTGAACTGGCGCACCTTATCGCCGAGCCAATGCGCATTGAGCGCCGGGAAGCGAGGCAGCACGCGCGAGACCGCAAACAGGAGAAGGTCGTTAATGCTGATAGGCGGTAAGCCGAGCGCCTCGGCCTGCGTTTTCGCTTTGGCACGCCAGGCCTGCATGGCATCCGCTTTGGCCACGGCGGTGAGCGTGAGCTGGGCGGAACTCGCCAGCGATCCGCGCATGCGTTCGGCGATAATTTTGCGGACGCCTTTGACGGGGATATCGGTAAAATCCGCGCCCTGCGTCCTGCGTCCTGCGTCCTGCGTCCCGCGCGTGCGGTCGTCGGCCGTGATGCGGCCACCGATGCCGCTGCCAGATGCGGGCAGTGCGCCGGCAACGGTCTGCGCTGCTGGCGTCAGGCGCGGCGCGGCTTGCACATCGCGGGTGACCACCAAGCCATCCGGTCCGCTGCCGCTGAGCGTCGCGATGTCGACGCCGCGCTCCGCAGCCTGCGCCCGTGCCCGCGGGCTGGCACCACCAGTCGAAGACCCGACATGACCACGATCTGGCATCTGCTGGCCAGCG
>CAYQAQ010000293.1:973-4561 GCA_964415495.1 uncultured candidatus Brocadiaceae bacterium
AGGACTCAGGACGCCGGACGCAGGACCCACCGCCGTCGGTGCCAACGCCCCCACATCCTCGCCCGCCGCGCCGATGGCGGCAATCGCCGTCATTACCGGGACGTCGTCGCCTTCTTTGGCGAACTGTGCGAGCAACACCCCGCTGGCGGTAGCCAGCACTTCGACCGAGGCCTTGTCGGTTTCGACTTCGCACACCGGCTCGCCTTCGGCCACCACGTCGCCGGGCTTTTTCAGCCACCGGTTGATGACGCAGGATTCGACGCTGTTGCCTTGCTTGGGCAGAATAAGGGCAGTGGGCATGGAGGTCTCTGGGGTGGCAACAGATGGATTAAATGATCGTCGCGAAGCGATCGCGATACGGTTTCAGGGCGGCATCGGTGCGTGCCAAGTCGGTGGCGAGCACCGCGCGCTCACGCGGGAATGACCACGTTCCCGGCACGCGGCTGCCGAGCTTGTGATGATTGACCGCGACGCAGACGCGATGCGCGCGCGAACACGCGGCTTCTTTAGTTTCGGCATCGGCCACGGAGGGTTCGCTCGGACCGACCACGGCATCCAGGGCGTAGGCTGAACAGAAAGCGATGTCGAACGCCAAGCTGTCGAGCACGCGCTGGGCGGCACGGCCCACGAAATTGTCGGTGTCACGATTAAGTTGGCCGCCGATGAGCACGGCTTCGATGCCGGGGTAGGCCGACACGCGCAAAAAGGTGTCCAGATTGTTGGTCGCGACCAGCAGCCCATCGCGCTTAGCCAAGGCTTCCGCGAGATGGTAGATGGTGGTTGAGCCATCGAGGTAGATCGCACCGCGCGCGGGCACGAGGTCGATCAGCTTGCGGGCGGCCACCTGCTTGTCGCGTTGGTGCTGAGCGAGACGCGTGCCGAAACGCAACGACGACGACGCGACCGCGCCGCCATGCACGCGCGCCAACGCGCCTTGGCCCTCCAACTCGCGCAGATCGCGGCGCACCGTCATCTCGCTCACACCGAGTCTCTCGGCCATTTCCGCCACGGACGCGGTGCCTTCGTCGGCCAGCAGCCGGCGTAGCTCGGCATGACGATCAATGGCGAGACGATGTTTCATGATGATGATTCGAACAATATCGAACAAATTCCCAGGTGCAAGCCCGGCCTGAGGTTGTACCACCCACCGCCGGTTCGCCGCCCCCTCCCCGCCATGGCCCTTGCGGCCCCCTGCGTAGGGTGCCGCCGTGGTCCGCTGCCTACCGGTGCTGCTCCTGGCCCTGACGGGCCACGCTGCCGATGTCGTCATTGGCGCAGGCCGTGGTTTTTTGCGCGTCGAAGATGGCCTGACTGCCCTCAAGCCCGGCGATACCTTGGTCATCTACCCGCGCGCGGATGGCGAACCGTATTCCGTGGCCCCGGTGCAGATCGACCTCCCCAACATCACTATTCGCGGTGAAGTTGCGGGAGACGGCAAGCGCGTGCTGCTCGCTGGCCAACGCGGACGGCCGAGCACGGAACCGCAGGCGCTCATCACTTTCGGTCCCGACGCCCATGGCGGCAGCGTGCGCGATCTGATCCTGCACGGCAATCCGACCTCGATCGGCATTACGGTCGCAGGTGCCGACCGCATCACGATCAGCGCCTGCGAACTCAGTGGCCACGCCATCGGCATCGCCAGCCGTGGCGATAACGCACAGGTGCGCGGCTTGTTGCTGCGTGATTGCCATGTGCACGGCAATGGGACCAATGTCGATCTCGGCGGCGCGGAAGCGCGTTTGATCGGCTGTTGCCTCGAAGACAGCGTCGATGGGCCCAATCTGCGCAGTCGCAGCCATCGTTTGCTCGTCGAAGGCGGCACCATTCGCCGCGCGGCGCGTGATGAAGTCGATATGCTCGACGCTGCGGGCACGACCGATCGCGCGGGCGGTTACGCCCTGTTCGTGGGCTGCATCCTCGCCAAAGATCCTGACCGTGGCGCGGATCGCGGACTGCTGCGCATTGGTCAAGATCAGGGTGGTGATCGCGACACCACGGTGTGGCTGGTGCATTGCACGCTGGTGCATCCCTTTCTCAGTCCCGTGATCGAGCTGACCGCGCCCCGTGCTCGGGTCGCTCTGCTCAATAGTATGCTGATTGACCCGACCGGCGGTGGCGGTGGCCGACGACTGATTGCACGGCGGGGTCACGGCCCTTCGGCTCCCGATTTTTTGGACGGCTGCTGGCTCGCCCATGGCTACGCCGCACCAGCGGGAGCACGCCAGGTGACGGTCGGCGCCTTTCGCGAGCAACCACCGGTGCGCGATGCGCAGCAAGACTGGCGCTGGATGGACGTGGTACCACCGCCCTTCCACGATGGTGGCCTCGATTTGGCCTCGGCCCCGCTGCCGGTCGCGGTACTGGCGGCGGATCATCCGCTGCGGCAACGGCCTCCACAGCTCAGCGAGCCGCTACAGGGCGTGGGCAGTCAGCTTCGCCCCGTTGACGGACCTCCCGATCTAGGGGCGTTCGAATGGACTCCCCAGCCCTAGGGGGTCGCCAACGAGGATTTGCGAACGCGCGCATCAAGAGGTAGACTGCTGATCCAATGACCTGGCAGGCCACCCATCGCATCACCTTCGCCCCGGTCAGCGGCAGCCTCAAGCACTGGTTGATCATGCTGTGTCGCGATCCGTATAGCGCCGATGGTCTGATCGGAGTCACCGAAGACGACTTCCGCAAGCGACGCCCACCAACCTGGCGGTACCGCGCCAGTGATACGACATGGTGGTGGCAAGGTGTGCCGACGCCATTGTGGAATCGCGGTCGCGTCATGCTGCAAACCTTGCCCGGTGCTACCGACGAGCCGCGCGAATTGGCGTACGAAGAAAATCGCAAAGGTTCGGGTTCCGATCGCTTCGTCGTTGCTTGAGCCCTATGCGTCTCATCGCCCATCGCGGCGCCAGCGCCACCCATCCAGAAAATACTGACGTCGCTTTTACCGAAGCACTTCGCGCAGGCAGCGATGGCTTCGAGTGCGACTTGCGCTTATGCGCCGACGGTGTCGTCGTGTGCCACGACGCCGACTTGCGCCGTTTCGGCGGTGCCGCAACGCCACTGCTGCGCCTGCCCACGGCAACCCTGCGTCAACGCGACGTCGGACGCTGGAAACACCGGAAATTCAGCGGCGAAACGGTGCTCAGCTTGGACGATCTGCTGACGCGCTTTGGCGGTCGCTGCGATCTGTTGCTGGAACTGAAACCACCGCGCGATGTCGCGCGCGCCAAACGTCTGATTGATCTGGTGCTCGCGGCGCTGCGCCAGCACGGCAGCAGCCGCTGTGAGATCCTGTGCTTTGCGCTCGACGCGTTAGCCTACGTCAAACGGCGACGACCGGACTTGCCGTTGGTGTGGAATTGCGGCGCGCCACCACGGGTGCTCGATCGCGCACGCCGCCTCGGCGTCACAACCATCGACTGCGACTTGCATCGTCTGACCGCTGACCACGGCAAACGTCTGCGTGACGCCGGCTTCGCCTTGGCGGCCTTTAGCGCCGACGATGCACGTGGCCTCGCGCATGCGCGGGCGTGCGGCGTGCAGGTGTTGATGACGAATGATCCACGACGGATGCGGCGGTTGATGTCACGG
>CAYQAQ010000294.1:0-4546 GCA_964415495.1 uncultured candidatus Brocadiaceae bacterium
TTCCGCCTGATCGTCATCCGCTGCCGGAGTTCCCCATGCAACCGCTCGCCTTCCTAGTGACCGCCGCCCTGTTCATCCCATCCCTGAGTGCCAGTGATCGCCCGCACTTCAAGGATACCGGCTGTCCGAAGTGCGGCGGTGAGTCGACCGCAGCCACCCCGGGTCCCGTGACCGTGCCCGCCTTCATTACCGCCCGCTCCGCGCCGCAAGCCTACCGCGCACCAGCGACTGCCAACGTCGCCGTGCAGACCCGTCAGACCTGGATGCGTCGCTGAACCCGCTGGGCAGCGGCCTCATTGGGGCCGCTGCCCGTATGCTGATGACGTTTCACGCAATCCCTCAACGGACCCCCATCCTGACGACCCCACCCCAGCATGACCAGGGTGGGGCGTGATTGCTGGTGTGATCAGTTCGGCTTGGCCTGCGCCTGGATGGTGGCGACCATGTCCTTGAAGGACTGCTCGCGGGTCAGCTTGCCCTTGACGCTGCGGGTCTGCGCATCGACGACGAGCAGAAAACCCGTGCCGCTGCCATGCTGATCGAAGACGTCACCCAAGCCCAATCCACTGGCGAGCAAAGCACTCCGTCGCGTCGTCGCCTGGTTGGTCAGATCAAAGGTGACGAAGAGCGCTGGCTGGCCATCGAGCTTGTTGGTGAGGTCACTCATCACCTCGCCCATGGCTTTGCAACTGCCGCACCAGTCGGCATGGAACTTGGCGACGATGACGGTGGGTTTCTCGGCGGCGGTGCCGACAGCAAGAACGCCACTGAGCAGCATGAGGGCGAAGAGACGGATCATGAGGATCTCCATAAGGTTGGGGTTCGCCTGGAGAACGCATGAATAGCACGGCGATTGCATCTTTCTCCGATTTCTGCAATCACCGGGCCACGCGCTGCGTTCTCGGGGCATGGACGACGACGGCTTCGCCGACCTCGCGGATCGGGCCTATCGCTATGCGCTCGCCCTGACCGGCGACCCTGAGCGTGCAGCCGATGCCGTGCAGGATGCTTGGGTTGCCGTGCTGCGATGCGGTGGTCCCTTGGCCATCGGCTATCTCTTGACCGCCGTCCGCAGCCGCGTCATCGATCAGTCGCGTCGGCCGCGTCTGGTGCTGGTCACGGATGACGACCTCTACGACGTCAGTAACCGGGAAGGCGACAACCCCACCGGCATGGACGAAGTCGACGGCGACCGTCTCGACACGGCGCTCGCCCGTCTGCGCGAGGATGAACGCGAGGCGCTGTACCTGACCGTCGTGGAAGGATGGTCGGTGGCGGCAGTAGCAAACCAGCAGCGCCGACCGCGCGGGAGCGTGCTCAGCGTGCTGCATCGGGCCCGCGCGAAAATGCGCACCTGGCTGACCTGCACCGAGGAACGCCGCCATGGATGACCTGATCCGCACCCATTATCATCGGCAGGCTTTGCCCAGCGACATCCGCACGCGCCTGGTGGCCATCGCGCAAACGGACGCGGCCCAACAGCGACAATGCCGACGATTGCGGCGTAACGCCGTGGCGGCAGCCATTGTGCTCTCCAGCCTCTGCACCTGGATGCTGCTCGCACCGGCCGCAGAGACGCACGCAGCGGCGATCGCGGAAGCCGTCGCCGCCCAGCATCGGCTCGCCAAACCGATGACGGTCTGGTCTGCCGATCCGGACCTGCTTGCTCAGCATTTTGCAGATCTGTCGTTCACGCTCCAGCTTCCTGCGGACCCCCGCTTTGCCGGGGTCGCCGTGCGTGGGGGGCGACGCTGCACGCTGGGGGGAGCTCCGGCGGTGCACCTGCGCCTGCTGGCCAGCAATGGCCAGGAATCCTCCTTGTTCGTTGCCGATCGCCGACAGATCCGGCTGGCGTCAGAGCGCATGCTCTGCCACGACACCAGCGTCGTCGTCGATCTGTGGAGCACCGCGACCGCGACCTATGCCTGGGCCGCCCCCATCAGCCCAGCAGCACCGCCAGACGCGCGATGAGACCATCGATCTCGCCGATGGCCGCGATGATCGAAGTACTGCTCCAGCGGCACCAAGGTGCGGCGGTTGCGATCGTAGAGTTGACTCAGTAACTGGATGCGTTCGACCGGGGGTTTCCAGGTAAAGCGGCCCCCTTTGAATTCGCCGCTTTCGAAATGCACGGCCAGACCTTCGTTGATCCAGGTCGGCACATGGGCAGTACCGTTGCAGGCGAGGTGGACGAATTGGTGCGTGGCTTCATGGGCCAGCACTTTATCCATGCGCGTCGGAAAGCGCGGGACCGGTTTCTCAAACGTGTAGATGCTCATCTGCGACGGCACAAAGAATCCTCCGGTCAGACTGCCGGTGGAGCCATCTTGAACCGCGCCGAAGCCTTTTGCCCGAGCCATGCGCACGAAGGTGCTGACATCGGGCAGTATATGGATTTCCATCTTGTAAGGCGGTAAATTCTTGGGCTGAAAAACATCGCTATACGCTGCAAACAGCGCTTCCATCAATCCTGCGACATAGACCGTCGTCTGGGGCGAGGCATTACACGTGATGTGATAATGTTGCGTTTCGCATTCCCACGCCATCGCCCAAGGCACGGATTCACTGCGACCGATCGACACCCATGCCCCAGAGCCCGACAGCACCTTCTTGTGGCGCGACGTCTGGGCTTCGCGCCAGGTCGGGCGGCGGCCGCCACGGGCATCGGGGAGTATCTCGAGCGTGTCGAGGAGCGCACGGTTGTCGCCATCGTCAATGTTTCCGCGCACGAGTAAGGCGACATAGCCGCCAGCATGCGCAATGATTTGGGCACAAGCTCCCGGCTTGAAGGCACGTAGCGCGGTAATCCCTGCCGGGGCCCACCTCGCACTACCGTGGGGACGTTGTTCGACATTGCCGTAATAATCAAAGGGTTCGGTTCGGGCGTAGGCTTCGCCCGCCAAATGCGCCAGCACGGCGGCAAGGTCATCGCCGGCAATATCCGCCGGCAGATCCGCCTTGGCCAACCAGCGATGACGAACGGCAATCTCATTGGGATCGACCTGACGCGCAGCGCGGATGAAGGCTTCCAGGGCTTTGGGATCTTGGGCGATGGCCGGATCGACGGTCAGTCGCTGGGCTCCGCCACCACCCCCACCAGGCGCCACGAGATTTCCGGCATACTGATCCGGGATGCGATAATCGTAGGGAAAGCGAAACGAACTCCCCGAGGTCACGTCATAAAACACCCGCCACCGCATCGGATGACCGTCATCACTGGCACCCCAGGAGATCGGCACCGCGAGGAACACCAAACAGACGACGGCGGCAAAGGTACGCATGAGCATAGTCCAAACTATGCTCCCACCGCGGTGAGGACAAGAAACGATTTGGTCGTTGTCAGTCGGTGGGTGTTGTCGCGGCTTATGTGACCGGCGACTCGGGCACGGTTTCCCGCCGCTTCTGCAATCGCAATTGATAGTGCAAACATTCGGCCGCCAACCCATGCAGCATCAGGCGGTACCCAGCCCGCAAGGTCGACAGCGGTACCAGCGGATGCTTGTTGTTGACCAGGGCCAGGTTGGTTGCGTCGCCGCGAATACGGGCGACGTAGATGGCGATGGTCTCATCAAGCTGGAGCGAATTCGAGGCGCGCCAGAAGTCGTTGTCGGTCAGCAACAGTTGGTAGATCGGCGTAAACAGTTCGATCGCGCTTTCCAGGTCGACCATGTTGTGCCAGCGATTGGGGAGTGGTTCGATCGGGAAGTCGCCATCGGTGATCGCGGACCAGTCGATCGAGGTACGAGGTTCGATCTCGCGATTCTGGGCGCGCAGGCTGGCGTTGAGTTCGATGACGAAATTATAAAGGTTGAGGTCGTGGCGCAGGAAGAGGTCGCCCTTGATGTCATTCAAGGTCGTTGGTCGCAGCGGATCGGCGACCACGTCGACGCCCGGGACATTGTTCCGGATGAAGGCCAGGATCTCGCTGCCGATGTGGAAGTGTCGCAGGATCAGCCAGTTGGCTTGGCGTTTGACAAAATACTTCAGACCGACGTAGAGCAGCCAATGCAAGAAGCGCGGCGCCGCGGTTCTGGGCAGCACAGTTTTAACCACCTGCAGCAGGATGATAGTCAGCCGGGCGAGGGGACGCAGGAAGGGCAACACGAACTGGCGGAAACGCGAGTTCATGCCGACCAACACCGCCGCCTTGGATTCATCGTGCAGCGGCACGCTGCGGTCGAGCCACATCGCCAGGAAGGGATGGGGATCGCGCCGGTCGTGCGAGATATCGGCGATTTGTGGGATGAAGGATTGGTGCATGACGTGCCCTCAACGGTTTCCGAGCTCTTCGAGCTGCAACCGATACAAGCGCGCAGTGACGCGAGCGGTATGGACGATGTCGTCGGCTAGCTCCTCAGTCAATGGCAGCAGGCCCAGTCCACGGTCGAGGACATCGAGATGATCGCCGTCACGCTCGCCGTGAAAAAGCAGGAAGGAGCACTGTTCTCGCTGGAGACCCAACTGCCGGCACAGCGCTTCGCCCCATTCCTTGCCCAGGCGCGAGCCCAGCCCTTCGATGATCGCCATGGAACCGGCGAGCTGGAAG
>CAYQAQ010000295.1:0-4543 GCA_964415495.1 uncultured candidatus Brocadiaceae bacterium
ATGCCAACGCCCTTCTTGGCGATGGCGTAGCCTTCGTCACTGGGAGCAAGCTTGGTTTGCTCCATGATCTGATCGAGGAGGGAGCCATCAGCGGCGTCGGATGCGGCTGCCTGTGCTTGATTTTCGGCCATAGGATCGGTTCCTGGTGCGCGTTGCGGTGCGTGGATGTGAGGGATAACGAGCGGAGACGAGCTTACTGCTCGCCACCCAGCTCGGACATGATCGCTTGGCGAGCGGCGTCATCGCCGATGATCGCCTGGATCTTTTTACGGAAGGCGGGGATATTGCCGAGCGGACCCTTAAGGGCGTTGAGCGCTTCGCGCAGCTCGAGCAGCTTGGACAGCTCGGGCACTTGGCGAGCAACGGCTTCCGGTTCGAAATCTTTGATCGACTTGAATTGCAAGCTGACTGGCAATTCGCCGCCTTCAGCCGCCAAGGTGTTGTCGACGCTCATGTCGAGCTTGAGCTTCTGGCTGGCGAGGACGTCGTTGTAGTTGTCTTTGTTGATGTTGATCGGCTTGCGGTTCTCCAGCGGCGTCGCATCGGCGCGCTGGGTGTAATCACCCATCACCAACAGCTTCAGCGGCAGCTCTTTTTCTTCGGCTTTGCCGCCGGTATCGGCCTTGTAGACGATGTTGACGCGTTCTTTGGGGGCGACGGATCCGTCTGCAGGCATGGGACTCTCTCCGGAAGGGTTGGTCCGAGGACAATATGGCGGACTGCTTCGGCGCAAGTCCCGGTTGGCGAGGACACTGCTTATTCTGCAAGCTATGGCGTCGTCTTGGTCAATTATTCACGCGAATCGGCTGAATCGCAGTTGACTGCTCTGCTGCCGGTCCTAGAAATCGGGCCGGCAACCTCTGGCGCAGCCTCGGGTCGCATCCTTTCCGATTACCACCCTTGGTAGCGACGGCCGCGCCCGTGCGCACCTTATCCCCAACCGCAGTGAGACCCCCATGGCAGAATCCCCCCATCTTTCGCTCAAAATTGGCGGCGCCAAGACTGACGGCGAAAGCACCCAGCTGTCCGATGGCCAGATCGAGTGCTACTCGTTCAGCTTCGGTATCTCCAATCCGATCGATTGGGCGACCGGTGCCGCCAGCGGCCGTCGCGAATATACCTCAATCATCATTGCCAAGCGCGTCGACAAGGCCAGCCCCCTGCTGATGAAGGCCCTGGTCACCAACCAGATCGTCGAAGGCGTCTTCAAGTTCTTCCGTCCGCCGGCTGACGGCAAGGCCGCCAGCGAGCACTTCTACACCATCGAGATCAAGCATGGTCGCGTGGAATCGGTGAACCAGAGCGGCGGCAGCGATGTGCCGATCGAACAGGTCTCCTTCGCCTACCGCTCGATCACCTGCACCTTCGTCAAGGGCGGCGTGACCCACGCTGACGACTGGTCGAAGTCGAAGTAAGTCGCTGACCAATCCGGATGTCCTTCGGGACATCCGGAGCGGTTGACCCGTCAGTGCCTCGTGGTTTGACCACGAGGCACTGTCGTTGGCACTGACGATGGACCACCAGCGCTCGGTCCATGGTGCCCTTACTTGATTTCGCCAGGTTCCTTGGAGTTCGGCTGAGCCTGCGGGCCGCTCAGGAATCTCTCGGCGGTGAAATAGTAGATGTAGGGCTGGCCGTTTTCGTGCGCCTGACAATACACCAGACAACCACTGAGATCCGCGCCCTCTTGGTCCAGGAAGCTGACTGCCTCGAATAAATTCTGCCGCGTCGGTTTGTAGTGGCCGCTGGAGCTGTTGATCATCAGCAACTTGCCGGTCGGCGAGGTGGCGAACATTCCCGCGCAGGCCACGGCCTTGCCGGCCATGAAGCTCGAATGGTTGAAAAACTTGCTTCTTTCGGTCTGGTTTGCGCTGCCGAACAGATTCCCGTGGCCGTCCATAGCCCACATATATTGATCAAACAAGGCGATGTTCTTGTCGGGTGGCGTCTTCGTTAATGCACAGGTGGCACACGGCTTGCCATCCGCCTTCATCAGACTCCCTCCGGAAACCGTGATCAGCATTTTGAGGCGCTCAAGTTTGTCAAAAAACTTGACCTCAGCCGCGATCATCTTGGCCTTTGCCAGCTCCCCAATCGCGATGAAGTCTGCCTCGTTGAGGGCGTAAAAATCCAGCTTTCCTCGATTAATCTTGCGCAAGGCAGATTTAGCGCCGCTGCTTAAAGCTTTGGTCTCCGCTTTGCCGAACAAACCGCCTTTACTTGGATCTGGATTATTTTTATGCTGCTCAACATCGTCATAAAAAGTATGAACGCCACTTCCGGACTTCGAGGAAAGCCCCGTCTTGTTGTTTTTGAGATAGATATTGCGTTCGTGCTCATAGCCCCTCGACAATCCCTTCATCGTGAATCCTGGTGCCTGACCCTTATTTGCATTAAACGATGCCAGGGCCTTCGCCAACGTAGGCGAACAGTACACCAGCATGTCCAAGGATTCGTTCGCCAACAATTCGATGGCCTGCCGCTTCTGCAACCGGCCCTTGGACTCCTTGGCATTTTTCTGCTTCTTGGTGTCCATCTTGCGCAACCACGCCTTCGCTTGACGCAGGACGAGAATAAAATGGCCAGCGGTGCCCTGGGGATCCGTCTTCGGTCGGAAGTTGTCATGCAAGCTGTCCAGCGCAGCGTCGATGTTCGCCAGCCCGGCCCCCCGTTTCTTGATACTCTTGAAGATAAGCCCGGTTTTTACCGTGGTATCGGCGGCAAAAGAAGTGGTGAATACCGTTCCGGGGGAGATGTAACGCCACATAGAAACCTCTGTCGGATCAGAAGGACTACAAAAGGGCTTTCAGGTTCTCCACAGAGATATGAAATGCAACGATGAGCACGAAGCTCATGTCCCTCGTTATGTCGCTATCCGTTGGTCGCCCCTGGAGCCGATGATCGCTGGGCGCACACCGCCCACCCCAGCACCGGTTCGCCGTTCTCGAAGCGCAGCGTGCAAGGTTCGACCACCATCTCCACAAATCCAGCTGCGCCAAGCGCCTGGTGCACATGATCGGCACCGTGCGCGAACCGACGGGAACCGCGCAGTTCCACCGCTGCGGTGTCGCTCGCTTCGGTGGTGAAGGCAATAGTGCCGCCGGGCGCTAAGCGGGTGAAAATACCCAGCACCATCGGCTCTAGCGACCCCACATAGGGCATGACATCGGCCGCGATCACGAGGTCGAAAGGCGCTTGCCCGGCGATTACGCCCAGGATGTCGCCACAGATCAGTTCGTCGTAGATGCTGCGCATCCGCGCCCGTTCGATCATCGCTGATGACAAGTCCACGCCGACCAAGTGGTGCGCATAGCGACGAAAACGCAGACCCGCTAAGCCCGTGCCGCAACCTGCATCAAGGACTCGCAACGAAGCCATTGCCGGTGCCCGCAGCCGCACCACGAGATCATCAAGCACCTCTGGCGCACGATAGCGCAAGCGCTCGACCAAATGCTCATCGTAATCCGCATACAGATCAAACTGCCGCGCGACCAGAGCCGGCGGAGTCGTCTGCGGCTGGGCATGGCCGCCTTCCACGGCAAAAAAGAACTGCGCCGCCGCAACGCGGTCGTCGCCCTGCAAGCCCAGGCTGGCGGCCTCGGCATCCAGAGCACGTTGGCGCGTGCGTGCGGCCGCATCACCCTGCCCCGTCATGCGCTGCACCTGGGCCAGCGCACGGAGAGCGCCGACGTGCAGCGGTTGGCGCGCGATGACTTCGTGCAGCACCGCATCCGCGGCGTGCCAATAGCCATGCGCCATCAAGGCGGTCGCTGCAGCGGGACTGGGGGGCAGACCGGCCAATACGGGCGCAACCTGGGCTAAGCGGGCGCGCCAATCACGATCGCCACCCGTGGCCTGTGCCGAGCTCGGGATCATGCGGTTGACTCCGCCAGCGCGAGCAGACCCCGACGCAAGCCGTCGCGCACGAAACCGAGGACTTGGGGCGCGACCTCGGCCGAGTCGGCACCACAGTGCTGCGCATAGGCGGATATCGCCGCGGCTACGTCTTCAGCCTGTGCCAGCACCGTGCACAGCAGAGCCGCCGCCTCACTCAGCTCATGGTCGGAGCACCAACCATCCGTTGAGAAAACAACACGGTGGCGCGGCGCACCACCGGCAAACGGTTGTTCGACGACGAGTCGTGCTTCTTCGACAGGGCTCACTCGTCTGTGCCTCAACTGGGCGTCCGGCAACGCCGCCGCATCAATGGCCGCGAGCAAGCGGTCCAAGGTCGGCCGCCGCAAGCGCGCTGAACCCGCAGCGGGCACCTGCATGGCGAAGCCGCGCGCGGGACGACGTAGAATCACCAGATTGCGCTGAAAACGGCTGAATCCATGCTCAGCACAGTGCTGACGATAGCGCTCCGCAGCCTGCGCGTAGACCGGACCAAAGGTGGGATCGGTGACGCTGGCATAGGCCATCGCGAGTTGATCCAGCCCCGGTCCCGGCCACGCCAACACCACCACATCGGCCGCACCGGCAATGTCTTCCGCGATCGCAGCCGCAAGATCTTCTTGTTCGCCTAAAGGCGCATCGAAGGACA
>CAYQAQ010000296.1:0-4471 GCA_964415495.1 uncultured candidatus Brocadiaceae bacterium
AGACGGTGTCCATTTCATCAATCCCGGTTCAGTCGGCAGGATGTTCGACGGCCGGCCCGAGGCTTCCTTTGCGGTGCTCGAGCAGATGCAGCAGGCCGGGAATAGCGCCATTTAAGGTATGCAGCAGCGTGTAGTTGGCGGTTTCGGACACCGAGAACTCGACCATGCCCGCGGTGCGCTGGCGACGCTGTGCGGCTAATTCCGTCGTCCGTGCACAGCAGATCTCCGCCAAGCGCGAAACGATGCGGCGCAGCGCAGGGGCCGCGCCCCAGGCCACGCAGGTCGGCATGAAGTCTTCGATCAAGGCGTAACCGCCGCCGCTCGAGCGCGTGATTTCCGCAATCTTCAGCGACACTAGGCCATCCAAGGATTCACCATCGAAGCGCAGCGCGAAATCGCGCACCGCGATCGGCACTTCGCGTTCGGCGCCGCCGTACACGGCGTCGCGCAGCCGCACGATGCGGCGGCGATGCCGTACCGGTGCGGGACTGGCTTTGGCGGGGTCATCACTGGCGGGTTCACCCGGCTGCAGATCGGGCAAGACCAGATGCACGCCGAGACGCTCGCGCTCCCGCCCGAACAGGCTGGCGAAGCTCCGCGCGGGCGGCAGCGCATCGCCCTCCGGCATGGCGAACAAGGTTCCATCAGCCAAACAGCCAGCGCAGGAGCGCAGGCCGAAGGTTTCGGTCGACAGCGTGTCGCGGTCGATCTCGAGTGCGGTGACCCCGCGCAGCAAGGGTTGCACCGCGCGCAGGCCGCGATTCACCGTCGCATCGGTGAAGCGATCCCACTGCTGAAAGTGATTCGGCGTGAGGAACATGCCCTCATGCCACAGGACCCGTTGCAGATATTCCATGGCGACTTACTGACCCGCGTCGGCCAGGGCGATGGAGACGCCGGTGAAGGTCAGAACCTGTTTGCCGGTCTGATCGATGGGCACCACCAGGGTGCGGCGATCTTGGGCATCGGCGCGCTGGTAGAGCGCAAGCAGGCCGACGAAGCGCGCCCGCTTGCTCACGGTCACGTCGTGGCGCACCGCAGGGTCGCCCGCGTTGCCGGGAAAGACCGTGAACGTGGACGGCTCACCGAGCAGCTCCTCGCCAAGGGCCGCCGCGTGGTCGGTCCACAGCTGGTCGACGGTAGCGGCGCGGAAGCGACTGTCGGTGGTGAGGGCGAAGACCCGCACGTTGACCGGCGTCGATTCTTGCTCGGCGTTGGGGTTCAGCGGCGTCACGCCGCGCACCTTGACGCTCACGCTGCGGGTGTCAGAGCACCCGCTGAGCGCCAGCATCGCAACGGCGGCGATGAGGATGGTGAGAGGGGAGGCAAAGGGCAGGCGCATGGGCGAAGAGGCTCCAGAGATCGGCCCGCAATGCCAGTGCGCTCATGGTACATGGGGCGACACCACGGGCCGACACGTTCTCAAGGACCCCCGGCACCACGCAAGGCGTTTTTTGGTGGCAATTGCGCTGTGGTGCACGGTTGATCCCAAGCGCATCGCACCGTTTCGCACCGAGAGGCCCCTCACCCGTTCATGAAGAACCCGTTCAGCGTCGTCCGCCCTGGATCAGCGCCGCGCTTGGTCTAGAACATGCCGCAAACCCAGGGACCGCGGCATGCCCATCGATACCTCCACCATCACGACCCGCCTGAATGGGCCACAAACCTTGTCCGAGCTCGTGGTGGTGGGCTTCACGATCACCGAAGAGTTGTCGCGCCCCTACCGCGCCACCATTGAGCTGATCACGCCGGGGCCCGCCGATCCCAGTGAAATCGACCTCGATCAGGTGTTAACCGAAGAATACGCGATTATCACCACCCGCGCAGAAGAAGACTACCCTTTCCACGGCATCGTCATCAGCGCCGAGCACCTCGGCGATACCATCGACCGTCGCCAACGGTATCAGATCGAGCTGGCGCCCCAGCTGTGGCTGACCTCGCTCATGCGCCGGACGCGGTCATGGGCCAATGTGACCGTAACCGATGTCCTCCAAGACGTGCTGAATGCTGCTCAAGTCGACATTGACCCCAAGTTCAGCGCCTCCTATCCGACCATGGACCACATTACCCAGTTCGAAGAGACGGACTTCGAGTTTGTGTCGCGCCTGATGGAACACGAAGGCATCTGCTACTGGTTCAAGCACACGGCCGATGGCCATCTCATGGTGCTGGGCGATGCGGCCAATGCGCATCCGCCGGCAAACCAGGGCCTGCCCATCCTCTTCGACATGGGCGCCACCGGCCAGGGCGGCACCGAAGTCGGCTCCCTGACCAGCTTCACCCGTCGCCACAAGGTCGTGATGAAGGAAGTGGTCGTCCGCGATTATGATCCGCACCATCCGACCACTCCGCACCTCGGACGCAAAACCGTGCGCACGCCGCGCGGCACCGCGGTGAGCGGCATCAGCGAAGAAGCAGATCACCACATTCTTGGCAATGCCGGCGAAGCCGACCGCTACGCCACCATGCGCGGCGAGGAGCAGGCCTGTCAGCGTGAGCTGCACCATGGCAAAGGCAGCGTCCCCGCCCTGCACGCCGGATCGCCCTTCAATCTCCGTGGTTCGGACGTGAACGAGGACGATTACTTGGTCGTGACCATGACGCACACCTGGAAAGACGCTGCCGCCAGCAAAGACGCGAAGGATAAGGAAGGCGGCTTTAAGTCGACTTTTTCCGCAATTCGCCGCTCGCTGTTGCCGTGGCGGCCAGCGCGCACAACGCCGATTCCGCGCATCTCAGGTCTGGTGACCGGCAAGATCCTCGCCACCGCCGGCGAACAGGACAGTGACCATCTCGACGGTGCCTACCGCGTCGCCGTGTTGTGCGAGGGTCAAACCACCGAACGTATCGTGCGCATGGCGCAACCGTATGCCGGTCCCGACCAGGGCATCCACTTCCCCCTGCCACCTGACACGGAAGTCGTGCTTGGTCATCTCCATGGCCACCCCGACCGTCCGATAATCGCCGGCGCGTTGCCCAACGTCGAAAATCCCAGCCCGGTGATGGAAGCGAACAAAACGCAGTGCGTGGTGAAGACCGCTGCCGGCCATTCGCTCGTGTTCGAAGACAAGGGCGGCGACGAGGCGATCACGCTGACCAGTCCCAAGGGCAACATGTTGTGCTTCAGCGACAAAGATGATTTGGTCACGCTGAACGCCGCCAAAGACCACAAAGTCACCATCGCCGGCAAGAGCGACAGCCAAGTCACCGGTCCAACCACCTTCGCCTGCAATGACGAAATCACCATCACCGCCGCCAACAAGATCACCATCGGCGTTGGTAGTTCGGTGATCACCATGACGCCCAGCGGCATCACGATTGAAACACCCGAATTGACCATGACCGCGAGCGGCGCGCTCAAGATGGCCGGCGCCACCCTTGATGCGAAAGCCGACGGACTCTTCTCCGCAAAGGGCGCGGATATGACCCTGGCCGCCGATAGTGCGACCAAGATCGGCGCGGCAAACATCTCCATCACCGGCAATGCCTCGGTAAAGGCCAGCGCTCCTCAGATCGAAGTCGCTGCCTCGGGGATGGCGAAGCTCACCGGAAACGCAAGCTGCAATGTCGAAGGCGCGATGATCAATATTAAAGGCACTGGCGTGGTCGCCATCAAAGGCGCGATGATCACCAACAATTGACGAAGCGGGCGGCGTGCGCGGAGGCACTCGCTCCCACTCACTCGTTATTTCACTCGCCAACAATACCGGTGCGCATCGCTGGATCGTCGGGCTGGGGCCAATTGCCGCCCACTGAATTCGCCGCAACACCACCCCCGAAGCCGGCGAGGACCGCAACGCCGAAGACCGGAATCGCCGGCACCGCGACTACCGAGGTGATCGCCTGCCCTTCGGTCGACATTTGTCCCTGACCCAGTTGGATTCCGGTGAGCGCATTGTTGATCATCGCCCCGGCGATGCCGCCAGCGAGGCTGTTTGGAAGTTCGAGCAGATTGCCGGCACCCGAGCAGATCAGACCGGTGACGCAGTCAGTGGCCATGCCGATCAGGCCGGCAAACAAATCACCGATGGTAAAGTTGACCCAACGTACGCTGGGGATGACCATCGCCATACCCATCGGAGCTGAAAATCCCCAACCGGAGATGTCCTGACACGTCTGCACCTGCATGCAAAAGGCCGGCAGACACACGGCGACCGGCGTCTTTCCTCCGGGAAAGGCGCCTTCGCAATCCTCCTGCACCGCGAAGGCGGGTAGGAAGAACTTCGCCTGCGAAGCGATCGGCAACACCGCCATCGTCAGTGTCGCCACGCACTGCGCCGGGATCGGGAAGTGCGGCTGCAAGGGACCCCAGTCGTACTGCCACAGGATGGCGCCCATGAACTCATTGGCAGTGGTCTTGGTGTACTTGCCGGTCAGGAACGTGCCCGACACCGGCACCGAGGCGGTGTGGACCCACTGCACCACGGGCAGCATCGGAATCGGCGGTGCCGGCGGCGGATTCGCTGGCGTC
>CAYQAQ010000297.1:0-4437 GCA_964415495.1 uncultured candidatus Brocadiaceae bacterium
GTGTAATCGCCACCACCCGCCGTAAAAGCCGCCTGTTCGAGGCGATCGATGAGCGCAAAACCCGCTAAGCCGTCACTGTCGTAATCGACCGGCTGATTGACGATCAGGCCGGCATTGGCGAAGCCGCTGGCGCGCGCAAAGCGCGACATGCCGTTGGTTGACAATTGATTGGGTTCCGATGTGGCGCACAGGATTTCGCCACCGGGACACATGCAGAACGTCGTCACGCTGCCGGCCGCATCGCGCGGTGGCCGACTGACCAGATTGTATTCCGCTGCGCCGAGCAGGTGCTTCGGCAGCGTGCAGCCATGTTGGCCACGATCGATCAACGTTTGGTCATGTTCGACCCGGCAGCCGATCTGAAAACCTTTCGCGCGATGCGCGATGCCGCGCTGAGCGAGGCGCAGGATCAAATCGCGCGCACTGTGCCCCGGTGCCATGAGCACGAGCGGCGCCTCAATCGCTTCGCCGTTATCCAAAGTCACACCGACGCAGCGGCCGTCACGCTCGATCACATCCGTCACGTGGTGCTGCCACAGGAAACGCCCGCCCCAACCTTCGATGCGCGCGCGCAGCCGCTTGCACATGTGTGGAAGCAGATCGCTGCCGATGTGCGGATGATGGCGATAGAGAATGTGGCGTGGCGCGCGCGCTTCGACGAAGGCTTCCAACAGGAAGCGCATGCGCCGATCTTTGGTGCGCGTGTACAGCTTGCCGTCGCTGTAGGTCCCCGCGCCGCCCTCGCCGTAAAGGTAATTCGAATCGGGATCGAGTTTTCGCGCTGTATGGAAACGGTCGAGATCTGCTGTCCGCACATCGGCGTCGCGACCACGATCGAGCACGATCGGTTCGCAGCCATACGCCGCCAGCAGATACGCGGCCATGATCCCGGCCGGACCGGTACCCACGACGACCGGATGCTTGGGCAGTCCGTCGCGAACTTTCAAGTGCCACAGGGAATCATCGTAGGTCGGCGGATCGGTGGCGACGACCACGCCGGGGGTTTCCGCGACCGGACTGTCACGGCGCACCTGCACCGCGAGATTGTAGACATAGCGCAACTGCGGCTTCTGCCGTGCATCAAGACTGCGCCGATCGATGGCGTAGGCGCGCACATCGTCTTCGGGTACCCGCAGCCGTTTCGCGATCCACGGCTTGAGATGGTGATCCAACGACTGCAGCGGCCCGGCCGCCACCGTCGTCAACGGCACTTCCAAGCGGTCGACCGTGACCACTTGGTACGCATCCGACAATTCCGGCAGACGATCAATGGGCATTTTGGTCGGTTTCGGGTCTCGGGTTTCGGGTTCCGGGACGTGTGCAGCGCCAGGTTTCGCTTTGAGAGCTGTCCTCGTCCGTTCTTGCGATTTTCGCGCCGAAATGCCCCCCTGCAGACGTGAGTCCGCTCAGTCTACGTCCATGTATGCCAACGCTGAGGCGACCCGAAACCCGAAACCCGAAACCCGAAACCATCTTAACGATAGATCGGGAAACGGTCACAGAGGACGCGCGCAGCCGCCTTGACTTCCGTGATGATCGCGGCGTCGTTGCGACCTTTGAGGGCACGGTCAATCAAGCCGGCAATTTCAACACATTCGGCGGGGCCGAAGCCGCGCGAGCAGATCGCCGGCGTGCCGATGCGAATGCCGGAACCCTTTTGCGCGGGCTGAGTGTCGAAGGGGATCAGGTTCTTGTTCACCGTGATACCGACTTCGTGCAGCAGATCTTCGGCGGCTTTACCGTCGATGCCGAAGCTCATCACGTCGAGGCTGAACAAGTGATTGTCGGTGCCGCCGGACACCACGCGCCAGCCGAGCGACATGAAGGTTTCCGCCATAGCCTTGGCGGAAGCCTGCACACTGGCCATGTATTCGCTGAATTCCCCGGTCATCGCTTCGCCGAAGGCCACGGCTTTGGCTGCGATCACGTGCATCAGCGGACCGCCCTGAATGCCGGGGAAGACGCGCGAATTGACCTTCTTGGCGTGCTCGGGGCTGCGCGTGAAGATCATGCCGCCACGCGGACCGCGCAGGGTTTTGTGCGTGGTGGTGGTGACGAAGTCGGCGTGGCCGAAGGGCGACGGATGCAGACCCGCCGCAACCAGACCGGCGATGTGCGCCATGTCGACGAACAACAATGCTTCGACCTTTTTGGCAATGGCGGCAAAACGGCTGAAGTCGATGGTGCGCGAATAGTTCGACGCGCCGGCGATGATCATCTTTGGCTGGAACTCGATGGCGATGCGTTCGACTTCATCGTAATCGATGGTCTGGTGCTGTTCAGTGACGCCGTAGGAGCCGATGGTGTAATCGAGACCGGAGAAATTCAGTTTATAACCATGGGTCAGGTGACCGCCGTGGTCGAGCGACATGCCCAGCACCTTGTCGCCTTTGGCCAGACCTGCGGCGAGATACACCGCCATGTTGGCCTGCGAACCGGAGTGCGGCTGCACGTTGACCGCGTAATCCGTCTTGAACAACTTCTGCGCGCGCACGATGGCGAGGCGTTCGGCCTCGTCGACACATTCGCAGCCACCGTAGTAACGTTTGCCGGGGTAGCCTTCAGCGTACTTATTTGTAAGCAGGGAACCCTGCGCTTCGAGCACCGCGGTCGAGACGATGTTCTCGGACGCGATCAGTTCGATGGTGTGCTGTTGGCGATCGGCTTCAGCAGCAACGATCTTGGCCAACTCGGGATCGGTCTGCGCCAGCGTACGCGGGGCGGTGTGGCGGAAGGCGGTCTGCGTGGACATAGAACAACTCCGGGGCGCGGTATCGGCAATGCCGATAAGGTGTGGGACGCCCAGGCGCGCGGCGATGAAAAACGCCCAGGACTCCCTCGCGGTGGCTCCGCGTCGACCCCCCGGGTCTAGCGCCAGTCGTCCTGAGCGGGCGGATGATGGCGGTGCCGTCAGGCGAGCAAGGCTCAGCCTGGACAGGCCTCGATTCACGTACAGTCCAGACTGCCCCTTGAGCGGACGAGCGCTGACGCATCCTGGGACCCCCAACCAACGCACTACCAAGGATGACGTATGACCGCGACTGCTGACGCCGGCGTAATCGGCATGGCCGTAATGGGCCGTAATCTGGCCAAGAACATCGAATCGCGCGGCAACACCGTCGCTCTCTACAACCGCACCTGGGCCGTCACCGAAGAGGTCATGCGCTGGGAGCACGCCCAAGGCGCCAAGTTTGTCGCCTGCAAGGAACTCAAAGATTTCGTCGCCGCGATCAAGCGCCCGCGCCGCATCGTCATCATGGTGCAGGCCGGCAAAGGCACCGACGCGGTGATCGAGCAGATCGCTCCGCTGCTCGAAGAGGGCGACATCCTGGTCGACGGCGGCAACGCGCACTGGGCCGACACCGACCGCCGCAATGAGCTGGCCAAGCAGTGGAAATTCCACTTCGTCGGCATGGGCGTCTCGGGCGGTGAAGAAGGCGCGCGTATCGGCCCGGCGATCATGCCCGGCGGCGACGCTGCTGCGGTCGACAAGCTGATGCCGATCCTGACCGCGATTTCAGCCAAGGTCGGCCCCGCGAATGAACCGTGCGTCACCTGGTGTGGCAAGGGTTCGGCCGGTCACTTCGTCAAGATGGTGCACAACGGCATTGAATATGCCGACATGCAGATGATCGCTGAAGTCTACGACCTGCTGCACCGCGGCCTGCAACTGCCGCACGACCAGTGCGCGCAGACCTTCCGCACCTGGAACGACGGTGAACTGGGCAGCTTCCTGATCGAACTCACCGGCAAGATCGCCGATCGCCGCGACACCGATCCCAAGGCGCTGGCCAAGGATCCGGATGCGTTCCTGTTCGATGCCATTCGCGATGCCGCTGGCCAAAAGGGCACCGGCAAGTGGACCACGGTCGCTGCGCTCGAAGCCGGCGTGCCGATCCCGTCGATCACCGCCGCCGTCGATGCGCGTTTGCTGTCGTCGATCCAGAAGGAGCGCGTCGCCGCCGCCAAGGCGACCAAGAAGCTAATCAAGCGCAAGAAGCGCATCAAGCTGACCGTCGACGAACTCGCGGCCGCGCTCTACGGCGCCAAGATCGCTGCGTACGCGCAGGGCATGTGCCTGATCAAGGCCGCATCGCAGCAGCGCAGCTACAGCACGGACATCGGCAGCATCCCCGCCATCTGGCGCGGCGGCTGCATCATCCGCGCGGTGTTCCTTGATCGCATCACGACTGCCTTCAAGAAGCAACCCGATCTGGCCAACTTGGTGGTGTCGGAAGAATTCGTCGGCGAAGTGGCGCGCACGCTGCCCGCGCTGCGCAAGGTGATCTCGGTCGCCGGCTTGGGCGGCATCCCGGTGCCCGCCCTCGGTGCGTCGCTCGCGTACATCGAGAGCTACACCACCGGCCGCCTGCCGGCGTACGTCATTCAAGCCCAGCGCGACGCGTTTGGTTCGCACACGTATGAGCGCCTCAAGAA
>CAYQAQ010000298.1:0-2116 GCA_964415495.1 uncultured candidatus Brocadiaceae bacterium
GCGCGCTGTTCCAGGGGGAACACCTTGATGATGGTGCCCTGCTTGCCCTTGGTCTTGCCCGTGATGACGACCACGCGGTCGCCCGTGCGGACGTGCGACTTGACCGGCTTGCTCGGGTAATGCTTTTTCACTTTGCTCGGCATGACTTGATCCTCAGACGACTTCGGGAGCGAGGGAAACGATCTTCATGTAATTCCGGCCGCGCAGTTCGCGAGCGACGGGGCCGAAGATGCGCGAACCGACCGGATTGCCATCCTTGTCGATCAGCACCACGGCGTTCGAGTCGAAGCGGACGTAGGAGCCATCTTCGCGACGAATCGGCGCAGCGGTGCGCACAATCACGGCCTTGCGCACTTCTTTGTGCTTCACGTCGGCGTGCGGGATGGCCTTCTTGATGGCCACCACAATGATGTCGCCGATCGAGGCGTAGCGACGGTGGGAACCGCCGAGCACCTTGATGCACATCGCCTTCTTGGCGCCGCTGTTGTCGGCGACATCGAGCATGGTCTGCATCTGGATCATGGTGGTGGTCTTTCTCGCTGGATCTGGAGGGGTGGTGCGCCGGTTTAGGCGGCGCGGGTGACGACCTTGACGAGGCGCCAGCGCTTGGTCTTCGACAGCGGACGGGTCTCGATGATTTCGACCGTATCACCGGTCTTGGCATCGTTCTTCTCGTCGTGGACGTGGAACTTCTGGTTCCGCTTGACGAACTTGCCGTACATCGCGTGACGGACGTGGTCGGTCACCTGGACGACGATCGACTTGGTCATCTTGTCGCTGACCACGATGCCGATGACGCGCTTGCGGTCGGCGCGCTTGTCGGTCGTATCAGCGATGGCTGCGGCCGGAGCGACGGGGGCGGAAGTGCTCATGCCTTCACCTTCTTATTCTTCTCGGTAATGATGGTCTGCAGGCGGGCGATCTGGCGACGAACCTGACGGCGCTTGCCGCCCAGGCCCTTGCCTTCGGCCACGGACGCGATGCGACTGCGGAAGATTTCGGCCTGGAGGTCGGCGACTTCCTTGCTCAGGTCCGCAACGGACTTGACGCGCAGTTCAGCCTTGGCGGTGCGCTTCATGCGTGGATTCCTTGGCGCTTGATCATGCGCATCTTGAGCGGGAACTTCGAAGCTTGACGGCGCAGGGTCTCGCGCGCCATTTCTTCGGTGATGCCTGCGAACTCGAACACGACGGTACCGGCATCGATCTGGGCAGCCCAGAAGTCGACTTCACCCTTACCCGAACCCATGCGCACTTCGGCCGGCTTCTTGGTGTGGGGGGTGTGCGGGAAAATGCGAATCCACAGCTTGCCCATGCGGCCCAGGTAGTGGGCAGCGGCAACGCGCGCGGCTTCGATCTGCCGCGCGGAGAGCGTTCCGCTCTCCAGGGCCTGCAGGCCGTACTCGCCGAAGGCGAGCTTGTTGCCGGTCTGGGCCACGTGGTCCAGAGCGTGTCCGCGCGTGTGCTGCTTGCGGAATTTGACGTTGGAAGGAAGCATCGCCATGACGGTCTACCTCAATCCTTCTTCTGGTCGGCGTAGCGACCGTGGTTGATCCAGACCCGCACGCCGATGCTGCCCGCCTGGGTAGCGGCGACGGCGTAGCCGTAGTCGATCTTCTTGTTGAGCGAATTCAGGGCGACGCTGCCGGCCTTTTCGGTCTCGGTACGCGCGATTTCGTTGCCGCCGAGGCGACCGCTGGTCTTGATCTTGATGCCGAGAGCGCCTTCGCGCATCGAGTTCTCGATCGCGCGCTTCATGGCGCGACGGAAGCTGCCGCGGCGTTCGAGCTGGTCGGCAACGTTTTCGGCGACGAGCTGACCCGAGAGGTCCGGCTTGCGCACTTCGACGATGTTGACCTTCACGGCCTGGCCAGCCTTCTCTTCGAGGCTCTTGGTCAGGGCGTCGATTTCGGCGCCGCGCTTGCCGATGATCACACCCGGACGACCGGCGTGCAGGGTGATCGTGGTACGCTCGGTCTTGCGCTCGATCTCGATCTTCTCGATCGCGGCGCTCTTGAAGCGGTTCTTCAGGAACGTACGCAGCTCGTGATCCTGACGGACATTGGTCGCGTAGGAGCTGCCGCGGGCGTACCAGGTGCTGCGGTGCGGCTCGGTGA
>CAYQAQ010000298.1:2126-4429 GCA_964415495.1 uncultured candidatus Brocadiaceae bacterium
CCATATCAGTTGCCCTTCTCAGCGGTCGAAGCGGCCTTCTTCTCGGCCTTGGCGCGGCGCGGCTTGGCCGGCTTGGCCTCGCCCTTGGCGACCGTGACGTGGATGTGGCTATTGCGCTTCTTGCGTGCGGCGACGCGACCGCGCGATGCGGGGCGCCAACGCTTGATGGTGAAGCCGCTGTTGACGCGGACTTCGGCGACGACCAGATCCATCGGATCCAGGCCACCTTGGTCGGCGGCATTGGCGATCGCGCTCTCCAGGACCTTCTTGATCAGCGCGCTGCCGCGCCGGAGTTCGAAGCCGAGGAGATTGAGCGCCTCTTCGACGCGCTTGCCGCGGACCAGGGTCGCCGAGAGGGCGGCCTTGCGCGGGCTGATGCGGACATTACGGGCAATGGCGGTGAAACGCATGGCTTATCCCCTCACTTCGCAGGCTTCTTACCGCCCGCGTGAACGCGGAAGGTACGGGTGATGGAGAATTCGCCGAGCTTATGACCGACCATATTGTCGGTGATGAAGACCTGGCTGAAGGTCTTGCCGTTATGCACGGCGAAGGTGTGGCCGATGAAATCGGGCACCACCGTGCACGCACGGGACCAGGTTTTGATCGGCTGTTTTTGGCCATTCGACTTCTGCGTCTCGACCTTGCGGAGGAGCTTGATGTCGACGAACGGACCTTTGCGGGAACTGCGGCTCATGGTGTGCTCACTCAGGCTTTCGGAGCCCGGCCATCGCGGCGCCGGATGATGAAGATGTTATTGCGATTCTTGCCCTGACGGGTCTTCACGCCGTCCTTCAGGCCCCACGGCGAACAGTGGGCACGGCCACCGTTGGTGTGACCTTCGCCGCCACCCAGCGGGTGGGCGATCGGGTTCTGGGCGTTGCCGCGCACGGTCGGGCGGATGCCCAGCCAGCGGCTCCGACCAGCCTTACCGAGGTTGCGCGCGGCGGCGTCGGCACGGCCGACTTCACCGATGGTCGCGCGGCAATCAGCGTGGACCTTGCGCAGTTCGCCCGAGGGCAGCTGCACGATCGCCCACTTGCCGTCGAGCGCCATCAGGCGCACGTAGGTGCCAGCGGCGCGCGCCATCTGGCCACCGCGACCGGGCTGGAGCTCCACATTGTGGAGATTCAAACCCTGCGGGATGTTCTTGAGTGGCATGGCGTTGCCGACATTCGGCTCAACCACGTCGCCGCTGATGATCTTGGCGCCGACCACGAGATCCTTGGCCGCCAGAACGTAGGCCTTTTCGCCATCGGCGTAGTGGACCAGAGCGATGCGGCAGTTGCGGTTCGGATCGTATTCGATCGCCTTGACCAGACCTTCGACGCCGTCCTTGGTCCGCTTGAAGTCGACCATGCGGTAGAGACGCGCATGGCGGCCGCCGCGATGACGAACCGTGATGCGGCCCTTGTTGTTGCGACCCGCGTCATAGCGGATGCGCTCAACCAGGGTCTTCTCCGGCTTGCTCTTGGTGATTTCTTCGAAATCGGGGATGGTGGTGAAGCGTGCCCCGTTCGCCGCCTTATCCAGCTTGCGGTAGCCCATGGCTCAGACCCCTTCGATCTTCTGATCGGCGGCGACGACGACGATCGCCTTCTTCCACGGCGAGGTCGAACCGATCGTCTTGCCGCGACGGACCGCCTTGGGCGGCATGGTCAGGGTGCGGACGGCGTTGACCTTGACCTTGAACAGGGTCTCGACCGCTTTGCGGATCTCGACCTTGTTGGCGCGGCGATCGACTTCGAACGTGTAGGTATTGTGGGCGTTCTGCAGATGGACCGACTTCTCGGTCACCACGGGACGCTTGATGATGTCGTAGAGGTTCATGTTCAGGCCTGCTGCTTCAGCTCGCCGACCAGGGCTTCCAGGGCGGCTTTGGTGAAGACGAGGCGACCATTGACCAGCACGTCGCCGGCATTGAGGTCGCTGCGGTTGGTGACCGACACGCGGGGGATGTTGCGCGCGCTGAGATAGAGATTGGGCTGATGGCCCTCACTCACGAGCAAGGCCTTGCGGCCATGGGCGCCGAGCTTGTCGAGCAAGTTCGCCACCGTCTTGGTCGCGGGCTTGTCGAGGTTCAGGCCGTCGACGGCAAAGATGCCGCCTTCTTCCAAGCGATAGCGCAGGCTCGACAGGTACGCGATGCGGCGCTGACGCTTGGGCAGCTGGTACGCGTAATCGCGCGGATCGAGGTGATGCGCACGACCGCCGCCAACCCACTGCGGGCTACGGGTCGAACCCTGACGCGCGCGGCCGGTGCCCTTCTGCTTCCAGGGCTTCTTGCCGCCGCCCGCGACCAT
>CAYQAQ010000299.1:0-4424 GCA_964415495.1 uncultured candidatus Brocadiaceae bacterium
GCGACGGGGATGTCGGTGGGCGCGTCGGCAGTCTCACGCCGTGGCGGCGTGACGATGTCGGGGCGATCCGGATCGACCGTCACCGTGGGCAAGGCGGCCAAGGCTGCGGCGAGGGCAGCGGCATCACTAGCGGCCGGAACGGGTTCGGTGTCAGCGGGCACCGCGACGGGTGTGGCTTCCGGTGTCGCGGGTGGTGTGGCTGCGGGTGTCGCGACGATGACCGGGACCGGCTCGGCAGGAGCAACTGCCACCGGCGGCGCTGCGACGCGCAAGGCCTCGGTTGCCGATACGGCCAAGTTACCGGCGCGATCACTGGCGGCGAGGCGGATGTGCACCTGCGAGGTGCTCGGCGCGATGGCCACGGGGAGCACGATATTGCCAGTCGGTCCGCCTTTGGTCAGCGGCGCAAAGCTGGCGCCGCCGTCAAGGCTGGCTTCGATGGTGACCGGCTGCGCATCAAGCGCTTCGTCCGAAACCGCCCAGGCCAAGCGCACATGCACGTGACTGGCGGTGCGTTCGTGGACGGTGGCCGAAAAGCTGGCGATCGTCGGCGCTTGGGTGTCGACTTGCAAAACGAGTTTGGCGATGGCGCCAGCGAGGGGTTCGGCCTCGCGGTTGCCGTTAGAATAGGTCACCGTCGAGTACAGGTGATACACGCCATCGCCCGGAGCGATGAAGGTGAAGCGCGGCGCGACCTCGGGCGTCACCGCAATTTCTTCGATCTTGCTCCACGAAGCACCCGCATCGGTGCTGAGGTACAGCCGAGCGCTGACGACATCGGCCAGATTGGCATCGACCAGCGGCAGGCTGCGAGTGGTGATGTTGGTCAGCCGCGGTTCCGGCTGCGTTGCGGCGGTGACCGTCGTCGAGCCAAGGGCGGTGAGCAGGAGCAAGGTCGGGGTGAGGCGGAACATGGCCGGGAGCCTAATCGCGGTTTGAGCGCTGCCCATGGGGGAAAATGGGGGGCTCGGCCGCGTGCGTGCAGCTATCCCGGCGGGGTGGCCGGTGGCGAGGCGAGGCTGGCCGCGATCCGGGCCCACAGGCGCTCTTCGTCGGGAGGGGCAAAGCCGAGGGCGATCTCCAGGACCTGGGCGCCGATAAGCCCACGGTTGCGCAGTTTGACCGCGTCTTTGGCGGTGACGACCAACGTCGCCTGATGCTGCTGGGCAGCCGCGCGCAGCGTGGCGCAATCGGCGTCGCTGTAGGCATGGTGATCGGGAAACTGCAGATGCGCAGCGATCGTCCAGCCCAGATCGCGCGCCGTGCGTTCAAATCCTTGGGGATTGCCGATGCCGGAGGCGAGGACCACGGGTGTACCGCTGAGCATCACTGGCTCACGCTGATTGTCGCCATCCAGATCCCGCAGCACGATGGGCTGATGGCGCGCGCAGATAACTGGCACATTCCAACGCATGAGGGTGCAGACCAACGCATCGCGCGTCGCCTCGTCGACCTGGTCGCTGCGCGTCAGGACGAGGCAGCTGGCGCGCTTCAACGCTGAGCGGCCTTCGCGCAGCAAGCCCAGCGGTAGTACGGCGCCGCCGCCCCATGGGCGCAGCGCATCGATGAGGACAATGTCGAGTTGGCGCCGCAAACGTCGATGCTGAAAGCCGTCATCGAGCACCAGACACGTGGCACCCGCGGCAATCGCCTGCTGACCGCCGCGCACGCGGTCGGGATCGCACACCACCGGTGCTTGCAGTAAGCGCGCTTCGTCATTGGGTCCGCCGTCGCCGCCATAGCCGCGCATGAGCACGGCCGACTTCCAGCCGGCTTGCTCCAAACGCTGGCACAACCAGGCGCAGAACGGTGTTTTTCCCGTGCCTCCGGCCGCCAGATTACCGACCGAGACCACTGGAACCGGCAAGGTGAACATCGGTCGCCAGCCGAAATCATACGCAAGATTGCGCAGCGCGACCAAGGGGCGGTAGACCAGCCAACCGGGAGCCAGCGCGAAGCGCCAGGGAGAGACCAGCAGGTTTTCGATGCGCCGCACCATCCGCGTGGTCGTCAGAGCGTCTTGCGCTCAAGGGCGGCGTGGCGGCCTTTGCGCAGATACAGGCACTTCTGGGCCGGATCGATGATCAGCGTGATGCAACCATCGGGATTGGCGACCAAGCCGCGTTTGCGCCGCGCGGTGGTGTCGACGCCTAGGCCGCGATCGTGCGAGGTGTCCCCTTCCAGGCCGAACCATGAGAACACATGAGGCGGTTCGATGCGCCGGGCGCGGATCGTCGCCAGCGCCACGTATTCCAGGCGCAAGCGCGAGAACGGATCGTCTTCCGTCAGCGGTTTGATCTCTTCGCTGAGCGCATGATTGGTATGGACGCGCGGCACCGTCTGATTGGGATCGGGCAGCACGGCGGTTTCCCGGCCGCTCAATTCAACCGATTCCCGCGAACCATCAGCGGCGAGAATATGGATGGCGCGTCCGCCCCAACGGGGACCGCGACGCGAGCGCTTGACCGCATCGGCGAAGCCAGGGGCTGTGGTCATCGCCGCAATCAAGTGCGTGGTGAAAAACCCTTTGCTCGGATCTTTGATCAGCAGCGAGTTGCTGGCGACGCCCAGGCCAGCTTCGTTGACGAACGCAATCGGATGCATGCCGGCCAGGGTCAGGCTCAAGCTGGCGGGCCCGTGCGCGGGGATGCGGTGCACGAGGTTGACGTAGGGCAACAGCACCGGATCGCATTCCCACACCAACACCTGGAGTGGCGTGCCCAGCACGGTGTGATTGGCGGGGACCGCCACAAAGGTGCTGGGCGTCGCCGGCACGGTGCCACCGAGGTGAGCCTGCAAATCGCTGTAACCGTGAATCACCAATAAATCTTCGATCGGCAATCCGGAGGTGCGCGAGCAGGACTCCAATTCCATCGCGAGCGAGGGCTCCAGATTGGCCAAGGTCTCGATGGCGGGCCGCAACATGGCCCGAATATCATCGACCGAGCGGGTCTTGCCGCTCAAGCTGGCATACTGCGAGAGGTTCTCGAGTAGGTATTCCGTCAAAACGTGCAATTTGGCCTTCAGACGCTGGCCCAAGGCCTCACCAATCGCGCGCGGGGTGCCGATTAACGATATTTGTGGCAGTCCGCCTACGATTTCGGCATTGGTCACAGTTGTTTTCATACGTCAGAAACATGTCACGCGCAACGCCTGCCGTTCGGAAATCCACTCGGAGGGGTACGGTAAACCTGAGTAAGGCGGTTCTAGCTTGATCCTTGCTCCGCCATTCCCATCTTCCGGCCCGTTCTACGAAGGGTACGAAGGTCCATGGCCAAAGCTCACGCAGCAAAGCGTCCGACGTCGTCGGGCAAGTCTTCCGCCACTCGCAGCAAGGTGGCTGCGAAGCCAACGGCGAAGAAGGCTCCGGCGCCCAAGAAGGCCGCAGCCCTCAAGAAACCGGCGGTGAAAGCCAAGCCTGCCGTCAAGAAACCGGTGGCTAAGCCCAAGCCGGTGGCGAAAGCGAAACCTGCTGCGAAAGCCAAGCCCGCGCCGGTCAAAGCCGTCGCGAAAGCTGCCGGGGTGAAGGCGGGGAAGGTCAAGGCCGCGCCGGCCCCCAAGCCCACGACCAAGAAAATTGCCGCAGCCGCGCCCAAGCCCACGACGAGCCGTGCCGTCGCCGTTAGCGCTTCGGCGTTGGAGCCTAAGCCCGGTGTCGTTGCGTCGCGCAAGCCGACCACGACAATCGTCAAGAAGAAAACGACTACCCGGACGGCTCACGTGGACGACCAAACCGATCGCTATGAAGCAGCCAAGCCTGCTACTGCTGTGTATGAGCGCGCCAAGGCGACGCCCGTGGCACAAACTGGTGCCGATGGCAGCAAGTCGCCCTTCGGTATTAGTGAGCTGAAGACGTGGCGTGCCATCCTGATGCAAAAGCGCTCCGAGTTGACCAACGACATCAACGACCTGCGCAAAGACGCGATGGACGCCGAAGACGGCCACACCACGCCGAACCACATCGCCGAACGCGGCAGCGACGCCGATCTGCAAGACATCAGCCTCGGCATGGCGGATCAGGAGGAGACCATCCTGCTCCAAATCGATCGTGCCCTGCGCAAGATCGACAGCGGCCGTCCGATCGCCTACGGCCTGTGCGAGCACACCAGCGCGCCCATCGCCCTCAGCCGCCTTGAACTCATGCCCTGGACCCCGCTCTCAATCGAGGGTGCGGAATACATGGAAGCCAGCCACCTGTCGGTGGAGGATATGTTAATCGAGGATTGAATGGCGAGTGGCGAGCGGCGAGGGTCGCCCAGCGTGTGCTGAGCCAGCTCCACTTATCTGTCGCTTACATTCCAAAGGCCGCGCTCACCAGCGCGGCCTTTGTGTTTGATATATCGTCTCGCAAACCGCGTTGCGCCTCTCCGCGGCCCACAGGGCCAGCGGGCACCAACCTTGCACAGAGGGGGAGGGGCCTGGGG
>CAYQAQ010000300.1:0-3990 GCA_964415495.1 uncultured candidatus Brocadiaceae bacterium
GCCGCCCTTGTAGGTCAGCTTGTCGTCTTTGGTGTACTCATCGAGGACCTTGGCTGCGGCAACCATATCGGCGGCAGCAACCAGAGCGACGGTGCTCTTGCCATCGAGGCAGGACTTGACCGCATCCGGCACCACCTGACGCAGCAGCGTCAGCTTGGCGACCTTCATCTTGGCGCCGGCTTTGCTCAGACCGCTACGCACCTTGAGCTGCTCTTCGCTGTTGAGGCGGGAGGGATCGCAGAGAATGTAGGAGGGTGAGGCATCGACCAGCGCTTTGACATCGCGCAGGAGCAATTCGTTGATTTGACTGGGCATGATTTAGCCTTCCCGTTTCGCGAAGGCGACCCGGATACCGGGGCCCATGGTGGACGAGACGACGACGTTCTTGATGAACTCGCCGCGCACGCTGGACGGACGGTGCTCGACCACGTGGGTCAAGAAGGCACCGATGTTTTCAGCGAGCTTGGTCTCTTCGAAAGTGACGTTACCGACGCGGATGTGCACGTTGCCGGCACTGTCGGTACGATATTCGGTACGACCGGCGGCGAATTCGCTGACCGCCTTGACCACGTCGTCGGCGACGGTGCCCGCCTTGGGCGAGGGCATCAAACCGCGCGGGCCGAGGACCTTACCCAACTTACCGACAATGCGCATCATCTTCGGCGTCGAGATGGCGAGGTCGAAATCCATGAAACCACCGGCGACTTCGTTGACGAGGTCTTCGCCACCAGCCTTGACCGCTCCGGCGGCCAAGGAGCCAGCGATCTTGTCGGCGTCATCGCAAAACACGATGATGCGGACCGACTTGCCGGTGCCATGCGGAAAGCTGAACGAACCGCGGAACTGCTGGTCAGCCTTGCGGGTGTCCAAGTTCAGATGCACCGACAAATCGATGCTTTCGGTGAACTTGGTCTTGGCCAGCTTCTTGACCAGGGCGGTCGCCTGACCGAGATCCTGGGGGGTTTTCAGATCGAAACTGATCTGCTCAAGAGCGGCGCGGTAGCGCTTGCTGCGGTGCTTCATGAATGCTCCGTGGTGCGATCGAGGCGCTCAAAGGCAGCCTCTCCCACTGGTGGTTGGTGAACGGGGATCAGCCGGCGACGGCGATACCCATGGAACGAGCGGTGCCCATCACGGTTTTGACTGCGGCGGCGGGGGAGAGGGCGGTGAATTCAGGACCTTTGCGCTTGGCGATCTCTTCGACCTGGGCCATGGTGATGGTCGCCACGGTCGACAGGAGATTGGGGGTCTTGGACGCGGATTCGATACCGGCGGCCTTCTTGATCAGCGCGCTCACCGGCGGCTGCTTGTAAGTCAGGGTGAACGACTTGTCCTTGAAGACGGTAATGACGACAGGGATGATGTCGCCCTTCTGCTTCGCGGTCTGGTCGTTGAACTGCTTGACGAACATCGCGATGTTGACGCCCTTGGCGCCCAACGCGGGGCCGACTGGCGGCGCGGGGGTGGCTCCACCTGCAGGGATCTGCAGTTTGATGAAGCCGATGATTTCCTTCTGCTTAGCCATGTCTGTCTCTTCGCTCTGGTTCGGGACTGCGCCCCGGGTCAGTTGGGGCGGAGCACTCTAGGGGGTGTGTTTGGTAAGGGAAGAGGGTTTTTTCGGAGCGCCAGCCGGGCTCCCCCTCTTACTGATCAGGCGGGACGATGCACCGGCAGCCTCGCTGCCGCAGAAGCGGCTTGCTTGGCTGCCACTGCGATCACACGGCGGCTTCGACCTGCCACACTTCGAGGCTGACCGGGGTCTGGCGACCGAAGACGGTGATCAGGACGCGGAGTTCGCCCTTCTGCGGATTGATCTCGGAAACCGTGCCTTCCATACCGGCGAAGGTGCCTTCCTTGACTTTGACGCGATCTTCCAGATTGAACGGCACCTGGAAAATAGCGGCACGCTGCTCTTCATCGTCGCCAGCGGTGGCGATCTTGATGATACGCTCAGCTTCGTCGGCCGACAGCGGGTCGGGATTGCGCGGGTCGGCACCGAGGAAGCCCGTGACGCCATCGACGTCGCGGATGGTCTCGAGCAGACGCAGATTCGGTTCCATCTCGATGTAGATGTAGCCGGGATACAGCTTCTGTTCGGTGGTCACCTTTTTGCCGCGCTTCAGTTCGGTGATGCGCTTGGCGGGGACCAACATCTGGCCGATATGGCTGTCGAGCTTATGCAGCTTGAGGTGCTGGAGGAGGTTGTCACGAATCCGGCTCTCGCGACCCGAAACCGCCTTAAGAACGTACCAGCGCATCATTTCCCCCCTCCGTAGAGGGCTTTAAACAGAACCTGCAGGTTGAACCAGTCGACGGCAAAAATCGTGATGCCCAAGATCACCACCATGATGGCGATAATGATGGTGGAGCGAATCAACTCGTTGGTGGTGGGCCAAGTTACCCGCGCCATCTCGCCTTCGACTTCGATCAAGAAGTCGACCGTTTTGGCACGGAAGCCGACGCCAACCACGCCAACCAGCAGCACCGCAAGGGTCAGCGCGGCGTAAATACCGCCGACGATGAGCAGCCGCATGCTGGAGACACCGGATTCATAGGTGCTGAGCTGAGCCCACGCACCATTGAAACCGAGATCTGCCGCGATGACGAGCGCCAGCACCAATACAATGGTCCGGATAATCCGGCCCTGTGGCCACTTGTACATCGCTCGCCTCCGTAAACAGGGCGCTGCGCGCCCAAATAAGAATCGGTGAAGTGTGGCACAGGAGGAGGGACTTGAACCCCCGACCGGTGGATTTGGAATCCACTGCTCTACCAGCTGAGCTACTCCTGTAGAACAGGCTTGGCTATCCCAAGCCTCGGCGGACAGCCTCCGGAAAGGAGGCCAGCCACCCTACTTGCGCCGCTTCTCTTTGTGGAGGGTGTGCTTGCGCAGACGCGGATTGTATTTCTTCAACTCCAACTTCGCTGCGGTTTTGGCGCGCTTGGTGTAGTAGTTGATGTCGCCACTCTCTTCGCAGACGAGCATGACGTATTCGACTTTTTCTTTGGCCATGACGGACTCTCTTGGGGACGATGATGACGGCTACGCCGGCGGGTGGCACAAGGGCCAGCCGCCGGCGTTTCGCGCATAATCTGAATAGGCTAACTTAGGCGGGGAGGATCTTGGTGACGACGCCCGAGCCGACGGTGTGACCGCCTTCGCGAATGGCGAAGCGCAGCTTCTCTTCCATGGCGATCTTCGAGATCAATTCCACGGTGAGCTTGACGTTGTCACCGGGCATGACGATTTCCTTGTCAGCGGGAAGCGTCACGGTGCCGGTCACGTCGGTGGTGCGGAAGTAGAACTGGGGGCGGTAGCCGTTCTGGAACGGGGTCTTACGGCCGCCTTCGTCCGCCTTCAGGATGTACACTTCGCACTCGAACTTCTTGTGCGTCGTGACCGACTTGGGCTTGACGATCACCATGCCGCGTTCGATCGCTTCACGGTCGACGCCGCGCAGCAGCAGACCGCAGTTGTCGCCAGGAACGGTTTCTTCCATTTCCTTGCGGAACATTTCGATACCGGTGACGACGGTCTGGATGGGCTCTTCACGCAAGCCGATGATTTCGACCGCTTCGCCGATCTTGACCACGCCGCGCTCAACGCGACCGGTGGCGACGGTGCCGCGACCGGAGATCGAGAACACGTCTTCGACCGGCATGAGGAAGGGCTTGTCGGTCTCGCGCTCGGGCTCGGGGATGTTGGCATCCAGGGCGTCGAGCAGGTCGATGACCGGCTTGGCGTCGGGGCTCTTGGCGTCGGTGGCCGCCAGGGCCAGGTCCGAACGACCACGGATGATCGGGATGGTGTCGCCGGGGAACTTGTACTTCTTGAGCAGGTCACGGACCTCTTCTTCGACCAGGTCGAGGAGTTCCGGATCGTCAACGAGGTCGACCTTGTTGAGGAAGACGACGAGGTGGTTCACGCCGACCTGACGCGCGAGCAGGATGTGCTCCTTGGTCTGGGGCATGGGGCCGTCGGCGGCGGAC
>CAYQAQ010000300.1:4000-4418 GCA_964415495.1 uncultured candidatus Brocadiaceae bacterium
CCATCTGCGCGGCACCGGTGATCATGTTCTTGACGAAGTCAGCGTGGCCAGGGCAGTCAACGTGCGCGTAGTGGCGCTTCTCGGAGCTGTACTCGACGTGCGAGGCGGCAATGGTCACCGTCTTGTTGGCGTCGCGAACGGTGCCGCCCTTGGTGATTTCCGCGTAGCTGCGCTTCTCAGCCAAGCCGCGCAGAGCGCTGACGTGGACGAGAGCGGCAGTCAGCGTGGACTTACCATGGTCGATGTGACCGATGGTACCCACGTTGACGTGCGGCTTGTTGCGGACGAACTTTTCCTTGGCCATGACTAGAGTCCTGAGGTTGGCTGCGATCCGCAGCCGGTGAGTGGGAAATGGGGAGGTTAATGGAGCTACCTTTGGGACTTGAACCCAAGACCTCGTCCTTACCAAGGACGTGCT
>CAYQAQ010000301.1:0-4412 GCA_964415495.1 uncultured candidatus Brocadiaceae bacterium
GCGCATGGTTGGTTTCGAGTTTCGGGTTTCGGGGTGGTAGGCGCTGGTGCGATTGTATCGTTTCATCAAGCGAGAGGGGGTCCAGTTTGGTTTCGGGTTGAGGTAGAGGCGCGGCTCTGCGGACAGTCCGGCCCCGCGCACCAACCCGAAACCCGTAACCCGAAACGGACCTCAAAAGCCACTGGCCAGCGCTACCATGCGCCGTACCCTAGGCCCCACGGTGAAACCTGGCCCCAACGATCCCTGCTGGTGCGGCAGCGGCAAAAAGTACAAGAAGTGCCATCAGGCGCGCGACCTCGTTGCGACCCTGTCCGGCGAAGCTGCGCCCATGCCGCCGCCCGTTCAGGGCAAGACCATCCGCCCGTTTCCGATCAGCCCGCGGCGACCGGTGCCCGCGCATATTCCTCGTCCCGACTACGCGCTGACCGGCCGTCCGGCCCGGCCGCGTTCACGCGAGATCGTCAAGGGTGTTGAACAGATCGAGCGCATGCGCGCCGCGTGTCGCGCCGCGCGCGAAGTGCTGGAGGTCTGCAAAGCCGCCGTGCGCCCCGGCATCACCACTGACGAGATCGACGCCATCGGCCACGAGGCCTACATTGCGCGCGGCGGCTATCCGTCGACCTTGAATTATCATGGTTACAAGAAGTCGCTGTGTACCTCGGTCAACGAGGTCATCTGCCACGGCATTCCCGACGCGCGGCCTTTAGAAGACGGCGACATCGTCAACATCGACGTCACCATTTATCTCAACGGCATGCATGGCGATCTTTCTGAAACCGTGCTGGTCGGCGACGTCGACGCGACGTCTCGTCGCTTGGTCGCGGTCACGCACGCGGCGCTCATGGATGGCATCGCCACCGTGCGGCCCAACTCTGCTATCGCCGATATCGGCCGCGCCATCCAGGCCCGCGCCGAACCAGAGGGGTTCAGCGTCGTGCGCGCCTTCGTCGGGCACGGCATCGGCGAGCAGTTCCACATGGACCCGCAGGTGCCGCACTATTACGACGCGTCCACCCGCAGCGTCTGCCGACCGGGCATGACCTTCACCATCGAGCCGATGATCAACGTCGGCACCTGGGCACACGTCACCTGGGACGACCAATGGACGGCGGTCACCGCTGACGGCAAGCGCAGCGCGCAATTCGAACACACCATCTTGGTCACCGACGTTGGGGTCGAAATTCTCACGCTACCGCCCGGCCAGGCGCAACCGTTTCCGCACTAATTCCATTCCGCACTGATTCCAATCCGCAGTTACAGGAGACACCGAGACGCCGAGGAACACAGAGACCATTATGGTGCCGACACAAAGTGACGGTCGTTATCGCTGGGTTCATTCACGTCTCTCGTGCTGATGCTCTGCGTCTCTGCGTCTCCTGTGACTGCCTTCTGCTCTTTAGGCTCCTGTGACTGTCTTCTGCTTCTGCTCCGGAGAAATCCTTATGGCCACCTTACCCGATCCTGATGTCAAACTCCAATCGCTGCGGGATGAGCTGCGCGCGCGTATTGCGGCACTCAATGAGCTTTATCACCCCGTTTATCCGGCGGATCCCAAGCGCATCGCCGAGTACGAAGCGCTGGTCGCTGACGTGCGCCAGGCCATTGCCGCCCGTAAGCTCGAGCTGACGGCTGCGGCCACCTAAGTGGGCGTCCACGAAAATGACGTGATCGCCGCCGTGCGTGCGCGCCTGGTCGACCCCGCCGATGTCCGTGGGATTGGCGACGATGCCTGTGTATGGACACCGAACGGGCCCACCTGTTTGAGCACGGATACTATTGTCGAAGGCCGCCATTTTCTTCGTACCGATGATCCGCGTCTGGTTGGCGGCAAAGCAATCGGTGCGGCAGTCTCCGACCTCGCGGCGATGGGCGCGGTGCCACGTGGTGCCGTGGTGGCGCTCACCTGTCCGGCGCATTGGGATGCCTTGGCTGTTATGGAAGGTGTGTTGGCGGCCTGCACCACCTGGAACTGTCCGCTCCTGGGCGGCGACACCACCGCTGGTGAGGGGTTAGTGCTCACGGTGACCGTGTGGGGCGAGGCCGCGCACGGCCGTTTCTTGTATCGCGATGGCGGTATCGCGGGCGACTTGCTCGTCGTCACCGGCCCGCTGGGCGGATCGCAACGCAACGGTCGTCATTTACGTCCGCGTCCGCGTTTAGCGGAAGGCGCATGGCTCGCGGGTCATCCGGCCGTGCATGCCTGCATGGATCTCACCGATGGTCTGGGTGCCGATGTGCGTCGCTTGGCTGCCGCGAGCGCGTGTGGTGCGCTACTGCTGCCGCGTCAGCTGCCGATCCACGAGGATGTGCCGGTGATCTCGGACACCGCCAGTGCCGCGATGAATGACGGCGAAGATTATGAACTTTTGGTCGCGATTGCGCCCGAGCAGTGGCCACATCTGCAACTGGCGTGGCCCTTCGCCGATCCGCTCGCCTGCGTGGGTTGGCTGACCGATAGCGGAGCCATCGAAGCAGAAGATGGCAATGGTCGGGTGGCACCGTTGACGCATACGGGATTTGAACACCGGACCTGAAGGGCGCGTGCCGAGTCGTGTAAAGTTTCAAGACACGTTTGCGAATACGATGTCAGCACTGACGTTCGTTTAGGCGCCGGTCGCCGCACTCACATGGCTACGCACCTTGGTGCCCAGTTCGGCGGGCAACACCCCGCCGCTGACCAAGTGCTCGACTGCTTCGGTAATGGTGACGATAGCCGTGACTGGTAGGCCGCACTGTTCGCTCAATTCGAGAATAGCGGGCCGGTCACCCAAGCCGCGCTCTTGGCGATCAACCGATACGATCGCACCCTTCAGATCCACTCCGGTCGGTGCCAGCTTGCTGATGCTATCGCGCAGCGCGGTGCCGGCGGTGAGCACGTCGTCGACGATGACCACCGAGGTCCCTGCCTTCAGCGGCGCGCCGACAAAAAGACCACCATCACCGTGATCCTTCGCTTCCTTGCGATCATAGGCCCAGCCCACGGCGCGACCGACTAAACGCTCGTACCCTTGTGCTGCTGCCAACGCGAGGGGGATGCCCTTGTACGCGGGACCGAAAATCACCTGCACGTCGTCGCCGAAGCGCGCCTGAATAGTCGCGGCGTAGGCCTCGCCCAGCCGCGCTAAATCACCACCCTGATGCAAACAGCCCGTATTGATGAAATACGGCGACGCACGGCCCGACTTCAAAGTGAAATCGCCGAAGCGCAACGCGCCGCGCTGATGCAGCAGGTCGATGAACGCGGACTGGGTCGACGACAACGGCATGGCAAAAATCCTGATTTATTTTCCGCGACGCTCAGTCGACAATCGCGATCGAGAACACGTCGCCCTGCTTGACCTTCATCACCACGGCGAGATCGGCCTCCGTGGCAACGCGACCGAAGACGGTGTGTACGCCATCAAGATGCGGCGTGGCGCGATGGGTGACAAAAAACTGGCTGCCGCCGGTGTTGCGACCTGCGTGGGCCATGCTCAAGGTCCCGGAATCATGCTTTTCCGGATTCGACGGCCCGAGCTCGCACTTGATGTTATAGCCGGGGCCGCCGGTGCCGGGACGACCCGAAGCGCCTTCCTTCGAGTTCGGGCAACCGCCCTGAATCATGAAGTCATTGATGACGCGATGGAACGAGAGTTTGTCGTAGAAGCCGGCTTTGGCGAGCTTGACGAAGTTCTCAACCGTCTTGGGGGCGGTCTTCTCGAAAAGGGTGATGGTGATCGGGCCGTGAGGCGTGGTGATGATGGCTTGCATGGGGTCGCTACGGTCCATAACCCGGGCTGGAGGTCCACCTGAAAACGTGCTCCGGCTTGCAATTCAGCCTCGCACCATAGCCTGCGTCTACGATGTCGTGCCACGGTCTCCTGCTCGGTCGACTTATCCTGGGGTTCCGGTCTTAACCGCGAGCCCCGGCGCCGTTTGGCGTGATCACTGGCGAGTCGAGCCTGTCGCTCCCCGCCTACCCTCCACAACCGACTGCACAGGATGATCCCGCAAACCGGGGTCTTCGTTACCATGAGCCAGCATCCCTTATCCAACCGTGACCCCAATCGGGTCATCATCTTCGACACCACCTTACGCGACGGCGAGCAATCACCCGGCGCTTCGATGAACCTCCAGGAAAAGCTGGAGATCGCCCGCACCTTAGAAGGTCTGGGGGTCGACGTCATCGAGGCCGGTTTCCCGATCGCCTCGCCCGACGACTTCGCTGCGGTTAAAGCCGTGGCCGAGCGTTCGACCCGCGCCGTCATCTGCGGCTTGGCGCGCAGCCTCAAGGGCGACATCGATCGCGCCGCCGAGGCGGTCAAGCCGGCCGGCGATCGCGCGCGCATTCATGTCTTCTTGGCGACCTCGGCGATTCATCGCCAGTACAAGCTGGGCAAGGCCAAGGATGAAATAGTCAAGCAAGCGCGCGA
>CAYQAQ010000302.1:0-4402 GCA_964415495.1 uncultured candidatus Brocadiaceae bacterium
GTACGGTGAGCCGACCGGAGGCAGCGTCTACGCCGGCGGAGCGAGCGCCTGATCCGCGTGAGCGGGAGTTGCACGACCAGATCAAGGCTGCACCCAGTGGCAACCGCCAATTTCATGCATCAGACCTGTGTCGGCTCATCGGGCAGGCTGCCTACAACGCGCGCATCCTCGAGGTCATCCGGCAGTTCGGATGCCCGAGGTTCACAGCGACGCTCGTCGTTCATGGGCGTGCTGTGATGGCAGGCGAGATCGCACGATGATCGAGAGACGGCTCATGTGGCCGAGGCAACTGGTTCGCTTGATTATGGCCCATCCGGAAGGCTGCGAGAACGCCTGAGCTTGCGCTCTTAATCAAAGAACTCGTCGAGATTGGTCAAGTGTTCGACGTAAGCGTACACCAACATGTTTTGGCCAAAGACCTGCGCTTGATGCTGCGCACCGCCCTGACCGGTGGTGGCGTCACTGTTGCACCCGAGAATTGCCTGCACGTGCACCGCTTGGACGGCTCCCTCGTCGCCCTGCTGGCACCTTCCCGCCCCCGTTTCATGGCTTACCTTTGTCCTCCGGAACGGCACATCATGACCGCGAAACTGTTGGCGCTGTTGGATCATTTCCGTCGCTCCAAGACCGCACATGCCAATCTAGCCTGGCTGGCGCAGGTCACGCCACCTTCGTAATCCCGTCTTGTGCTGCCGTGATTTGGGTTGTTGCCGCGGTCATGGTCTCGTCAACGAACCGTCTCGGCGTCGTGCCCAAGGTGCGCTTGAATGCTGCAGTGAATGCGCTCTCTGACGCGTATCCGACCTCGGCCGCCACCTCGGCAACCGTTGTGCCGTCCCGATCAAGGCGCCTTGCGGCCCAAAGCATCCGCCACATCGTCATGTAGTTCATCGGGGTCTGTCCGACGCGCCGCGCAAAGCGGATGGCAAAGGCGGTGCGCGACAGACCAGCCTCCTTGGCCAGGGTCGCCACCGTCCAGGGGTTGGACAGGTCCCGGTGCATCGCGGTCAGGGCGCGGCGCAGGAATGGATCGGCAAGGGCTGCGGTCCAGCCAATCTGACCCTCCTGCTCGTATTCCAGATGGCAGCGCATCAGCTCGATGAAGAGGATATGCGACAGATGCTGAATTGAACTGGCCGAGCCCGGTCGGCGCAGCCGAAGCTCGGCAGCAATTCGCGTAACGGCCCACCGCACGGTCTCACTACTGGCAGAGCGGTCGTCGGCCAGAGGGCGGATAACAATGATATCCGGCAAGGTCGCCATCAGCATCTCGGACGCAAGTCCCGACAAGAGGAACCGTGCCCCGGTCATGAAGAAGTCGCCACCGCCCCCCAGCACTGCGGTATCGCCATGCGCCGGTGCCGAATGCACCGTCTCGGCGGCGTCGCCAAGTCGCGCGCCCCGCGCGGACAGGACGAACGCCTTGCCATGCGGCAGCATCACGCAGTCGCCTTCGCCCAGCCATATGGGTTCGCGTTGGCTGTCAATCGCCAGCCAGCAGCCGCCCTTCAGGATGCCGATGCACTTGAGGCCAGCGTGCGGGGCATAGCGCAGGGACCAGTCACCCCCGGCATCAAGCCCCGCCGCGACACAGTCATGCGGTCGAAGCAGGTCAAGAACATCAGACAGCGGATCGGCTGCGGGGTCGGTCATCGGGCAGTCCTGAACGAATGGTACATATTTGCGAACTATCTCACATAGATCGTTCTCAGGCCAGAGCGTAGCTTCGGTCGGCACAGCAAAGGAGTTGCATCATGACCAGAACCCAGACGCGCCACACCATCGCACAATTCGGCGCCGCCCTTCTTGCCGCCTACGTGCTCGGCGTAAGCCTGCTGCAGGCACAAGAGGCCGGGGCGGGCCTGCCATTCGAGGTGATCGTCCCCGACGCCACCGAAGACCGCGCCGCCGCCTTTGAGGTCGCCGCCGCCCGCGCCGCCTGGCTGGAGGCTTTTGTGGCGCAAGACCTGGACCGAATGATGTCCTTCTATGTCAAGGACATCTACACCTACGACCTGATGGCCGCGCCGACCGAGGCGGGTCTCGCCATGGCTTTCGACGGCGATGAGATCTGGCGGCAGAACTGGGTCAGCTTCTTCGACATGTTCGCCGAAGATCTGGTGGTCACAATCGAGGACCTGACGGTCTACCAGAAGGGCGACTTGGCGACCGTCTACGGCCTGACCCGACTGGAAGGAACGCTTGTGGGTGGTCCTTACGTCGACATGTGGGTGCGCGAAACCAACCTTCTGCGGCGCGTGGACGACCGCTGGCTCGTGGTGCACGACCACGTCTCGGTTCCGTTCGACTTCGCGACGGGTCAGGCGCTGACCAACCTCCGGCCGCTTGGCAACTGACAACCGTGTCCTCACCCCCGATGGATTGGAAGCCGACATGTTTCTTTTGACAACCCCCACCGGCGACATCGGTCGCCGCGTCCTCTCCAACCTGCGCGCGGCTGACAAGGCCGTGCGCGTCATCGCCCGCGATGCGTCCAAGCTGCCGCCGGACCCGCAGATTGACGTGGTCGAGGGCTCAATGGCCGACGCCGCGACCATCGCGCGCGCACTGCCCGGCGTGACCCGCGTGTTCTGGCTGCCGCCCGGCGACCCGATGCTGCCCTCGGCCGAGGCGGCCTATGTGGGTGTCTCGCGCGCCTTCTGCGAGGGTCTTCGCGAGTCTGAGGTCACGCATGTGATAGGCGTTTCGGCCTTGGGCCGCGGGTGGCCCAAGCCCGCCGGGCACGTAACAGCGACGCTAGCGGTCGACGACATGATCGCAGCGACGGGTGTGCAGTACCGCGCCCTTGCCTGCGCCTCGTTAATGGACAACATCGCCCGCCAGATCGCGCCGATCCGCGACTTGGGCCGGTTTTTCCAACCCACGCCCGGTGACCTGAAGCTGCCACATGTCGCCAAAGCGGATGTCGCGCGTATCGCGGCGGACCTGCTGACGGACCCGCACTGGACAGGCGTCGCGTCGCTGCCGCTTCTCGGGCCAGAAGACCTGTCCTTCAACGAGATGGCAGCGATCCTGTCCGATGTCTTGGGTCGCGAGATCATGGCAAGCGAGCTGCCGATGGAGGACTTTCGCCAGATGATGCGCGGCCTCGGCACAAGCGAGGGCATGGCGCAGGCCTATGTCGAGATGCTGACGGCCAAGAACGAAGGCATGGATCACCTTGTGACGCCAGCCTCGCGGCAAGCTACCCCGACCACATTCCGGATGTGGTGCGAAGACGAGCTGCTCCCCATGTTTTCGGGCTAGGCGCGCCCTTGGTCTCGGCGCCTGACGCGGGCGCCGAGATCGCACAGTGCGTGTTCGCACCTCTGCTGATGGGGAAGGGGCCGTATCGCGGGCGCGTTGGCCGCCCACCCCCATCCGAGCTACGCCGCGCCCGGAACGCGCGCGATCACCTTGATCTCGAAATCGAACCCGGCAAGCCAGTTCACCCCGACCGCCGTCCACGTCGGATGCGGCGGCGACGGGAAGAACCGGTCCTTCACCGGCATGATCGCCCCGAATTGCGCCTCGGGGTCGGTGTGAAAGGTGGTCACGTCGATGATGTCGTCAAAGCCCACCCCGGCAGCCGCCAAGACAGCCTCAAGATTCTGAAAGGCCAGGTCGACCTGTGTCGCGAAGTCTGGTTCCGTCGAGCCGTCTTCCCGGCTGCCAACCTGTCCGGAGACGAACAGAAGATTACCGGACCGGACCGCGGCAGAGTAGCCATGCGCCTCGTACAGCGCGTGTCGGTTGGCCGGGAAGATGGCGTTTCGTTGTGTCATGGATCGTTTCCTTTGCTGGCCCAAGGCGCAGTCTGGTTGAAGGGGTGAGTGAAGGCGCAGCGTCCGAGTGACGCCGCGCCCCGGGTTGCTCAGCCGGTGACAAACGCGAGGAGATCAGCGTTCAGCACATCGGCGTTCACCGTCAGCATCCCGTGCGAGAGGCCAGGGTAGGTCTTCAGGGTGCCTTTCGGCAGCAGCTTGACCGCCTTCATGGCCGACGCGGCGATCGGGACCACCTGATCGTCCTCGCCATGCAGGACCAGCGTCGGGACGGTGATCGCCCGTAGGTCCTCGGTCTGGTCGGTCTCGGAAAAGGCCTTGATGCCGTCGTAATGCGCCTTAGCGCTGCCCATCATTCCCTGACGCCACCAGTTCTGGATCACGCCCTCGTGCACCGTCGCGCCGGCGCGGTTGAAGCCGTAGAACGGACCTGCGGGCACGTCGCGGAAGAACTGCGCGCGGTTTCCGGCAAGCGCCGCGCGAAAGCCGTCAAAGACCGCCAGAGGCGTGCCCTCGGGGTTGGCGTCGGTCAGGAGCATCAGCGGCGGGATCGCGGCAACGAGGACCGCCTTGGCCACCCGGCCCGCCGGTTCGCCGTGTCGGGCAACATAGCGCGC
>CAYQAQ010000303.1:0-4394 GCA_964415495.1 uncultured candidatus Brocadiaceae bacterium
AGGCCTCTTCCCCATCTTCAATACCACCCTGAATTTCCCCGCCAACCAGCCCGAGAAATTCGAGAGCACCGATCGCTACCTCACCGCCATCCAGGTCGGCGCCAATTATCAGATCAACAAACGCACCCACCTGAAGGCCGCCCTCGCCTACTACTATTTCGCCGACGTCGAGGGCAAACGCTCCACGCCTTACGTGCCGCTCACCGCCGGCGACGCCGGCGATACCGACGGCCGCCGTCCCACCTTCGCGCAAAAGGGCAACACCTACATGCCCCTGCGCGACATCCTTCCCGACCCCAGCAATAATTTCGGCACCATCAACCAGTGGCAGTATTTCGGCCTCGCCAGTAAATTCGCCCCTCTCGTCCTGACCGCCCAACTGGACCTCGATCACTACGAGCCCTTCCGCATCAGCCTCTACACCGAGGTGGTCAAAAACTTCGCCTATAACTCGGGCTCGGTCGATACCTTCGCGGTCAACAACCGCGACACCAATGGCAACCTCGACGCCGGCGACCTCGGCTGGATCATCGGCCTAAATGTCGGCCAGGCCGTGCTCCAGGAACGCGGCGACTGGCGCGTCGGCCTCAACTATCGCTACATGGAAAGCGATTCCTTCGTGGATGGTTTCGTCGATTCCGACTTCGGCCTCGGAGGCACCAACCTCAAGGGCTTCACCATCGGCGGCCAATACTCCCTCTCTCCGCGCGTCTTCCTTGGCGCCCGCTGGCTGAGCGCCTCCGAGGTCGCCGGCCCCGCCTTCCGCAACGACCTCTTCCAGGTCGATATCAACAGCAAGTTCTGAACCCGGCCTTTCTCGCTCCCATGCCCACCGTTTCCTCCCTCACCCGCGCCGTCCTCGCCCTCGTCGCCCTCTCCGGCCCGGTCGCGCTCTTCGCCCAGGCCCCCGCCGATCCCGCCGCCCAGCTTCGCGAAGCCCTGCGAGCCACCACGCTCCAACTCCGCACCGCCGAGGGCAACCTCGCCGTCGCCGAAGCCGAGCGCGACCAGGCGCGAGACGATCTCGCCGCCCTGCAAAAACGCTTCGAGGCCCTCCAAAAAGAGGCGGCCGCCGACCGCGCCACCGCCCGCGCCGAGTTCACCGACATCAGCGGCAAACTCGCCCGCAAGGACGCCGAAAACGCCCGCCTCGCCGATGCGCTCAAACTCGCCCGCGACGCCACCGACCAGGCCGGCGGCCTCGCCGCCGAACGCGCCGCACGCATCGCCACCCTCGAGCAACAAGCCATCGAAGCCGATCGCGCCCTCGCCGACCTGCGCCGCCGCAACCGTGCCCTCTTCGAACTCGGTTCCGAAATCCTCAACCGCTACGAAGCCTTCGGGCTCGGCCGCGCCATCGGCGCCCGCGAACCCTTCACCAAACTCTCCCGTGTAAAACTTCAAAACGAAGTGCAAGAGCACGCCGACGCCCTCGAGGAGTCGCGTGAAAAACTCCCCGCCGATCCAGCCGCGGAAGAATCCCCCGCCGCGACGGTCGCGGAGTAAATCCCGGCCCTCGTCAGTCTGCACCCTGTCTTGTCTCCCGTCCCCAGATCCCTCCGCGCCATGTTCCGCCGCAAACCCGCCCTAACCGCAACCGCGACCCTCGCTGCTCTCTTTGCCCAGCTCGGAGAGGTGTCCGCGCGCGACATGTTGCGTCCGGGTTCAGGCGGAGGCGCGGGCGGAGCCCAGCCGGGTAGCCCAGCCCCGGGCGGCGAGGCCGCGTCGGGAGCCCTGCGTGATCAGGTCCTGGTCAATTCCCGCGACACCCTCGCGCGCACCACTCGCGCTCTCCGGGACATCCAGGCCTTTCAAGGTGCCGCCCGAGCCGCCGCCTTGGCCGGCCCCAACCGCCTGCGCCCCGACCTGCCGGACGTCCCCAACGGTCTCGTCGCCGGCGGCCTCGCCTTGCAACTCGACGCCGAAGGCGCGCCCGTGCGCTGGAACGGCGCCAATCTCCCTGCCGAGACCTCCGGTGCCAACGGCCGCATCCAGGTCAGCGTCACCCAGACCGCCTCCCAAGCCCTCCTCAATTGGCAGACCTTTAATGTCGGCAAGGAAACCGACCTCAAATTCGACCAATCCGCCGGCGGCGCCGACCGCGCCAAATGGGTTGTTTTTAACCAAGTAAACGATCCCTCCAGCGCTCCCTCCCAAATCCTCGGTTCCATCACCGCCGACGGCCAGGTTTACGTCATCAACAAAAACGGCGTCATCTTCGGCGGCTCCAGCCAGGTAAACACCCGCGGCCTCACCGCCTCCGCCGTCCCGCTCAACGAGAACCTCGTCGAGCGCGGCCTGCTCAACAACCCCGACTCGCAATTCCTCTTCTCCGGCCTCGCCCAGTCGGCCGGCGCCAACGGCACCCCCGCCTTCACCCCCGAAGCCCCCCACCCGGACATCGGCCGCTACGGCGACGTGCTCGTTCAAGCCGGCGCCACCCTGCAAAGCGCCCTCGACTCCGCCGGCGCCGGCGGACGCGTCGCCCTCTACGGAGCCAACGTCGAAAACCACGGCTCCATCCTCACCCCGAACGGCCAGACCATCCTCGCCGCCGGTCTTCAGATCGGCATCGCCGCCCACCGCTCGGACGACGCCACCCTCCGCGGCCTCGACGCCTACGTCGGCGCCGTCGGCGACTACGCCGGCACCGTCACCCACACCGGTCTCATCGACACCCCTCGCGGCAACGCCTCCCTCGTCGGTCGCGAGATCTTGGTCGATGGCATGATCGACAGCACCACCTCCGTCGCCCTCAACGGCCGCATCGACTTGATCGCAAGCTACGATGCCGTGGCCAACCCGGAGAGCGCCACCGTCGGAGCCAACCGCACGCCGTTCCTTAATCGCCAGACCGGCACGGTCCAATTGGGCGAGGACTCCGTCTTGCGCATCCTGCCCGAGCTGGAAAGCAAAGCCACCGTCGCCGCCACAGAACTCGCCTTGCGCTCCGCCATCAATGTAAGCGGTCGCTCGATCTATCTCGGGTCGGATTCCACCATTCTTGCCCCCAACGCGACCACCAACTTCGACGCGGGTTTCTGGTCCTACCTGTCTGGAAACAATCCGTCCTCCACTTTTATCAACGCCGGCGGTCAGATCTACCTCGATTCCGGAGCAATTATTTCTGTTGCCGGCACAACCGCCGTCCCGGTCTCGGTAGCACAGAATTTTGTCGAGGTTGAACTCCGCGGCTCGGAACTTGCCGACTCCCCGATCCAGCGAAACAGTTTCCTGCGCGGCCAAACCATCACCGTCGATATCCGTGAAACCGGCGTATTTAACGGCGAGGCGTGGGTGGGCACCCCTCTCGCCGACGCCTCCGGCTTTATCGGCCTCATCGAGCGCGGGGTGGGTGAACTCACCGCCGCCGCAGGCGAGATCAACCTGAACGCCGGCGGCTCGGTCGTGCTGCAGGCGGAGTCGCGCCTCGACGTTTCCGCCGGATGGATCGAATACCAGGCCGCCGAGGTCCAGAGCACCCGCCTCGTGCGAAATGGACGCATCATCGATATCGCCGACGCCCGCCCCGACATCGCCTATGACGGAATTTACACCGGAGAGGTTGTCACCAAGGGAGCGACCTTGCCCACGCCGCTCGCCCCCCTGGGCCGCCGGGTGGAAGGCGGCTACGTTCAGAGCGCGGCAGGTGGATCCATCGACATCACCGCCGCAGCCATGGCGCTGGACGGCGACTTCACCGGCCGAGTTGTCGCCGGCCCTCGCCAGCGCGAAACCCTGCCCCCTGGCTCCTCGCTCTCCCTCAGCCTTGAGACGCGCGACCTTGGTTTCTCAACCAGGTTTCCGGCCGCCACCCCTCACTCACCCACGGTCATTTTCACCGAAGACCGCACCTTGGCCCCGGCGGATGCCTTTGGGCTAGATCCCGCCGGCCTTCCATTTGAGCTCCGCGCCGACCGCATCGACACCGTCCAGCTCTCGCCCGATTTGTTCACCACGTCCGGCTTCGGCGAAGTGTCTGTGCTCAACCACGGCGGCGATATCGTCCTGCCCGGCTCCGTGCGTATAGATGGGCCGGTCGGCTCTTCCCTCAATATCGGCGCAGCCAACCTCGACCTCCAGGGTTCCATCATTCTACCAGGCGGTTCCATCGAATTCACCGCCTTCGACGTCACCTACGACACGCTCAACCGGCTAGCCGGGGCGGCTGGTAGCCTGCCCAATCCCTCGCCCGACCCGGAACGCGGGCTGCTCGCGGTCGGCTCCTCCGCCTTTCTCAGCACCGCCGGCTTGGTGATCAACGAATCCACCTCTGCCGCCACCCCGCCTCCCGCCGCCATAAACGCGGGCTCGATTTCGCTCACCGGCCACGATGTCACCGTGGCATCCGGAGCCACCCTCGATGTCTCGGGCGGCGTTCTTCTTTCCGCAGC
>CAYQAQ010000304.1:0-4387 GCA_964415495.1 uncultured candidatus Brocadiaceae bacterium
AAGTGGTCGCCATGCACCAAAGTAACGCGAGGACGCGCATCAGCGCACGATGTCGTTGGCCTGCTGCAGCATCTGATCGGAGGTCGTGATGCTACGCGAGTTGAGTTCGTAAGCGCGCTGAGCGACGATGAGATTGACCAATTCGGAGACGACCTCGACATTTGATCGCTCAAGCGCGCCTTGACGAATAGCACCGAAGGCGGTGTCGCCGGGATTGCCCGTTTGCGGCGTACCTGAGGCCGTCGATTCGAGAAATAGATTGCGCCCCATCGCCATCAGACCGGCCGAATTGGCAAAACGGACGAGGCTGATCTGCCCGACCTGATTCTGACTGCTCCCTTGGACAACGGTGATGATGCCAGTTGAATTGATTGAGACCTGCTCCGCGTCATCAGGAATCGTGATCTGCGGCACGAGGTAATAGCCGTCCGGCGTGACCATGTTGCCATCGCCATCAGGGCGGAATTCACCGGCACGTGTGTACGCGCTCGAACCATCCGGTAGCACCACCTCAAAGAAGCCATCGCCTTCAATGACCATATCGAACTGGCCATCGGTGATTTCGATGTTGCCCGGCGTAAAAGTGCGCGGCGTCGCCGCGAGTTTGACGCCGTGGCCAATCTGAATACCGGTCGGCGACTGGCCTTGCTCGCCCACGCGTGAGCCGGGGGCTTGCGGCGTGGCATAGAACACGTCCTGGAAGCTGGCGCGCTGTTTCTTGAAGCCGCTGGTGTTCACGTTGGCGATATTATTCGCGATGATGTCGACATTGGTCTGCTGGGCGATCATGCCCGAAGCGCCGGTCCAGAGTGCACGTGGCATGGAAGATTCCTAACGGGGGAAGCAGAGTGAGATCAGGCGCCGCGCAGCAGATCGCTGAAGCCACGGCCGGTTTGTGATTGCTGCGTCAGGGCGCGTTGGGCAGCTTCAAAGCGACGTTGAATGGCGACCATCTGCACCAGCTCGGAGACGGGCTCGACGTTGGCGCGCTCCAAGTACCCTTGCGCCACCTCGACAGTGCCATTGTCGGCATCGGGTGGATCCTCGGCGGCAGCGAAAAATTGACCGTTGCGCGGCATCAGCGTGATCGGCTGATCGACGCGAGAAATCCGCACTTGGTCGATGAAATTCGAAACGATCTGACCGCCCTCTGCCGCCTGCTCAGCGTAAACACGCCCATTGGCGTCGATGCGCACCGCACCGGCATCAGCGGGAACAACGATCGGCCCGGCCTGACCTTCTAACACCCAGCCGTCCGGGGTGACCATGCGGCCGCCGGTATCAAGGGCAAAAGTGCCGGCGCGGGTCAGCCACACCTGGTCCTGGTGGTCGCGAACGCGCAGAAAACCATCGCCGTTAAGGCCGATATCGAGGGGATTTCCGGTCGCGAACAGCTCGCCTTGGCCGAAATTATGCACACTGCGATCGTGATAGATGCCCGCCCCGCCATCACCGTCGATGCCGCCGGTGCGCCCGCGCGAGGCGAGCAGTTGGTCAAAGCCGTTATGCAGAGCGACCTGCCGCCGATAGCCGGTGCTCTGGGCATTGGCGAGGTTGGCCGCCGTCACATCCAGAGCCCGGGTCTCCGTGACCATGGCACTGGCGGCAGCGTAAATTCCTTTCGGCACGGTCCCCTCCTCACGTCCAGAAACGCGACACGCGCGCATCCTTGGCGGAGGGTTCGCACGGGGCGTGCCAATGGTCATGGCCACCGTCCGGGAGTCCAGAAGTCCGGAAGTCCGGAAGTCCGGAAGTCTCCTAAAAGAACACCGTCAGGTGCTCATGAGGGTCGGTAGAGGCAGAGATGCCGAACCGTTTTCGCTTAAGCCCACGCACACAAGACTTCCGGACGTCCGGACCGGGGCAATTTATGGAAACGGCCTCTCCTCCACCGCCGCCTCCACCAACCCCCGATAGACCTCATCTTCGATCTCGTAGGCCCCGAATCGCTCCATGTGCGGAGTCTGCTGTTGGCAGTCGAGCAGGGTGAAGCCGTTGCGTTGCAGGCGGTCGACCAAGTGGACGACGCAGATCTTGGCGGCGTCGGTGGCGCGGTGGAACATGCTTTCGCCGCAGAAGACGCCGCCGACGACCAGGCCGTAGAGACCGCCCACCAGCTCACCGGCGGGATTCCAGGCCTCGACCGAGTGGGCGTGGCCCTGCTGGTGCAGAGCCACGTAGAGCTGCTCAATGTCGCGGCTGATCCAGGTCGTGTCGCGTTCGGCGCACGCGGCGATGACCGTGGCGAAGGCGGTGTCCACCGTAATACGGAAGGGCTGCTTGCGCACCGTGCGCGCGAGACTGTCGGGCACCTTCCAGCGATCCCAGGTGATCACGGCGCGCAGGCGCGGGCGGTACCAGCGGAGCCGACCCTGACGTTCGTCCGCCATCGGAAAACAGCGCTGGCGATAGGCCTCCAGCACGAGCTCAGCGGTGACTTCGTAGCCATCGGCATCGAGAACGCGCGTCATGTCGGCGCTCCGATGAGGCGCGGCCAATCGCTCGGCTGCGCCGCGGTCGCATCGACCGGATGTCCAGCAGCGTGGCCAAGTCCCCACGCACACCACAGCACGCGCAGACCGGCGGCGCGGGCCGCGAGGATGTCCGTATGATGATCGCCGACCATCCAACTGCGCGCGGGATCGGCCTGGGTCTGCGCAAGCAAGCTGACGAGCTGTCCGGGATCGGGTTTACGCGTCTCATCGCCGCCGCGCACACAGTCGCCGATCCAGCGGGTGAGACCGAGATCATCGAGAATACGGCGCGCGAAATGCAGCGGCTTATTGGTCGCCACGCCCAGCTGCCACCCGGCCTCAGTCAGACTCGCCAGCGCGGCAGTGACGCCAGCGTACGCTTGCGTATGCACGCTGCAGTGGTCGAGATAGTGCGCCGAAAATGCAGCGGTTGCCGTGGGCCGCTGCGCAGCACCCGGAATCAAGCGTTCGATCAGCGCGCCGATGCCATCACCGACGAAACTGACGATGGTGTCGAGCGGTAACGGTGGCAGACCGACCGCCGCCCGACCGATATTGGCCGCAGCAGCGAGATCACGACGACTATCGATCAACGTGCCGTCGAGGTCGAAGACGACGAGACTGCTCATCACTCAGCAGGCTCGTCCTCGTCCTCATCAGGCGCCAGCACGGCCAGCGCCAAAATGGTCAGGTCGTCGTCGAGCGGTTTGCCGCAGAAGGCGAATACGTCTTCGGCTACGCCATCGACCATCGCCTGCATGTCGAGGTCAAAACGCGACAGCACTGCGCCGTACAGACGGTGATCGCCATATTCTTCGCCGCTGGCATCGGCCGCTTCGGTCGCGCCATCGGTGTATTGAATCAGGACATCGCCGGGCTCGAGCTGGATGACCTCGAGACGCAAGCTGCGCGAGAACGTCGCGCCGCCGACCAGACCGATGGCCATACCTTGATGGCCCACTTTGCGCACCGGCGCGGCATGGGCGATATTGACGATGATACCCGGATGATGGCCAGCGCGCAGGCAGGTCAGCTCGCGGCTCTCAGCGTCCAAAGTGCCGGCGAACAAGGTGATGAATTGACCGGGAATGAGATCGGCGCAGATCTCATCGTTTAGTTGGGTTAGCAACGTCGCCAAATCATAGGTTTGGCGCGCCAGAAAACGCAGGGTTTTCAGTGCGGTAGCCACCACCAATGCGGCCTGCATGCCATGCCCGCTGACATCGCCGAGCACGAACAGCACCCGACCATCACGCAGGGTCAGGGCTTCGTAGAAATCGCCACTGACCCCGGAGTGTCCCGCGTAGTGCACCGCGATTTCGTAGCCGGGCAGCTCAGGCAAATCGGAGAGCATATTCTGCTGCACCGAACGGGCTCTGGCCAGGTCTTCGTTGATCTCGTTACCCTCCGGCGTGTGTTCGCCGGAAGAGCCGGTACCGATCTTGCTCTGCGCCGGCGCGATACCCAGCGCCTGCATGCGCGCGAGCAAAGCCTGGTTGTCGAGCGGCTTGGCCCCCTGCAAGGCTTGCGGACACGTCGCGAGATGCTGCGCAATGGCGTTGACCGTGCGCACGGTGATCTTGCCTTCATCGCGGCCGATGGTGGTGACCAAGTCACCGGTGAAGGGATTCATCCAGCCTTTGCCATCACGACCGAAGACGCGCAGGCGCGGTTCGATCGGCAGCAAGCGCACCAAGTCCAAGCGCCAGCGCGTCACTTCCAGTGTCTCGCGTGGCAAAGCGTCGCGATCCCGCCACGCCGCCGACTCCATCAAATATTCTTTCGCCGCCGGAATGCGACCGAGCGACGCGGGGATCGGCTGTGCCGTAAAGGGATCAATCCAAAATTGCTGATCCGAGGTCATGATCTGGAACAACGGATCACCGTCGAGGCGCTGCAGGATCTCCTGCGGC
>CAYQAQ010000305.1:0-4386 GCA_964415495.1 uncultured candidatus Brocadiaceae bacterium
CGCGGAGCTATCGATCCAAAACAAACGACAGCATCAAGGAAGAAACCGGAACTGCCTAAAAAAATCCTGATTCCTTAGCGCAATGGCATTGGACGAGAGACCATCGACGAAAGACGAGCGACGGGTTTGGGTGAAAAGGCCCTCTGATTCGCGGGTTTCAATTCCTGACGTCCTTAGCGCAATGGCATTTGACGAACGACGTCCAGCGAGAGGTTCCTTATTTGCCAATACAAAAGCGACTGAAGATCGCATCCAAAATGTCGTCCGGCGTCGTCGCACCGAGCAGATCACCGAGCAGGTCGGCCAAGCGCGCGAGATCATCGGCGAGCAGCACCTCATCGCGCGGCGCACGCTGGAGATCGTCCACCAGCGCCAGCCCGTGAGCGAGCAGCTCGGCTTGACGCGGCGATGCACCAGATGACGTCGCCACGCGCGCGTGCACCACGGCGGTCAGGGCCGCACAGCCGTCGGCAGCTACCACCGAGCACGCCACCGCGGCGCGTGGATCGGCAGGACCGAGATCCGCTTTGGTCGCGATGATCACGGTGCGTTCTGCAGGCAGGTCCAACTCCGATGGCAGCCGCGCATCCGGTGCACTGCACGCCAACACCACGGTCGCGCCCGCAATCACAGCCCGGCCAGCGGCAATGGCCTGCGCGTCGAGTTCGTCGCCTGCCGCTGTCAGCCAGCCTGCGGTGTCGATCAAGGTCACGCATCGGCCCTGCACCAACCACGATGCTTCGAGCACGTCGCGCGTCGTCCCCGCCACCGGGCTGACCAAGGCGGCAGCGCCGCTGAGGTGGCGAAACAGCGCGCTTTTTCCGGCATTTGCCGGCCCCACCAAGGCGACCACCGGCTCAGCGCCGAGCGTGCCGCCTGCAACCTGCCACCGCGCCAGTACGCTGCGCAGCTGCGTCAGCTCGGCGTGCAGACGCTGCGGCGCGAGCGCCGTCACGCCGTCTTCTTCCGCAAAATCTAAACCCGCTTCGAGTAGCGCACGCAGGTCCAGCAGACGCTGACGCTGCGGTGCCAACTCAAGCGCCAGCCGTCCGCGCAGGCGCGCGATCGCACTCTGCGCCGCCTCGGCATCGGCAGCATCTGCCACCGCCAGAATGGCCTCGACGCGATCCAACGACAGTCGACCATGCGCCAGCGCGCGGCGGGCGAAATCGCCGCGTCCCGCGCGGTGGGCACCTTGCGCGATCAACGCCGCTTCGGCCAGCGCGACCAGATCTGGCGCGCCGGGCAGGGCGATCTCAAGGGTATCCTCGCCCGTGAAACTGCGCGGCGCGACAAAGCGCCAAGTGCGCACCGGACAGCGCCCACCATTCAGCACCCACGCGCCGTCTACGATCTGCCGCTCTTCGCCCACCGACACCCCGGCCGCGCGGGCAATCGCCACTGCGTCCTCGCCACTCACCCGCAGAATCGCCGTATGTGCCGGCAAGGCCGTAGCACAGGCGACAATCGACGTACCTACCGACGACTTCCGGATGGGAACCACTCTACATTCCGCAGACACAGGAGACACCGAGACGCAGAGGCCGCGCAGAGAAGTGATCAGAGCACGAGCGCAGGCTACCCAAAGGTTGGCCTATAATGAACGCCGGATGCTGTTCCGCATGCTGCCTCTGTGTATCTCGGCGTCTCCGCGTCTCCTGTTCCATTGCGGAATGTGAACTCACGGCATGCCGAGCTTACGCTTGACCATCTTGATTTCGATCGTCGACAGGATCGCGTTGATGGTGAAGTAGAGCACCAGACCCGTCGGCATGTGGTAGAAGATGATACCAAACACCAACGGCAGCCAACGCATCATCTTCTGCATCTGCGCCTGCTGCGGATCTGCGCCTTCAGGAATCTTGTGCTGGAAGCTCATCCACAAGGTGACGCCGATGTAGATCAGCGCCAACGGATTGATGGTCAACCAGTGGAACCACGGATTATTGATGCCCCAGATCGCGTCTTCCAGAGTCAGATCGCTGATCCACAGGAAGCCGCTGTTGCGGAAGTCTGCGGAGTGGGTGAACACTTGGTACAGCGCCATGAACATCGGCATCTGGATCAGGATCGGCAGACAGCCGCCGAGCGGGTTGACGCCGTGCTTCTTGTACAACTCCATGGTCTTGACGCCGAGCTGCTGGCGATCGTTCTTGTAGCGTTCCTGCAGCAGTTTGATTTCCGGCGCAAGCTTCGACATCTTGAGCAGGCTCGACTGCTGCTTGAAGGTCGTGCGGTGCAGCGCGAGCTTGATCAAGCAGGTGAGAATGATCAGGGCGACGCCGTAGTTGCGCACCACGATCGCGATCATGTCGAGACACCACGCCAAGGCGTTCGCGAGAACCTTGAAGAAACGGTAGAAACCATCGGTGTATTGCACTTTGCGTTCGTCCTCGGTCAGGCGCGCCAGGGCCACCTTGGTGGTGCTGGTGCCGGTCAAGCTCCACGAAACCTGATGGTCGGCCCCGGGCGCGATCTGCACATCCGCGTAGTCGACGCGCATGAACGGTTGCGTGTAGAGGCCGCGGAAGGACTGCACCACGACATCCCGCACACCCGTAGCCGTGCCAGCACCGCTGGTTCCGGCAACACGCGGTGGGCCGCTGAGATCCGAGAGATCGCGGACCTGGCTCGGAGTAGCTGCTGCTGCCGCGATCTCCGGTGAGACCGGGCTCCACAACGCACCGAAGAAGCGTGAGCGCAACACGGCGTAGTCGAGTTCGCTGCCCCCTATGCGCTCTGCCAGTTCACCCGGACTCGGCAGCGAAACCGTGCTCATTTTACCATTGGCGTGCCCGGCGGTGGTCAGGTAGTAGGCCTCGTTGGGGCCGAAATCCTGGTGGATGCCCATTACCGGATAGACGCGGGGCGCCACGGTGATCGCCTCGCCGCTGGTGTTGGTTATGGTCCACACCACGAGCAAGCGCGGTTGACCGGGCTCCAGGCGATAATCAAGGCGCAGCCGCAAGCCGCGCTCGGCGAAATCACCGATGAAGGACACATGGCTGTCACCGCGTTCTGCAATCGACCACGGCACAGGGGCAGTGCCATCAAGGTTGGGTCCGACCGAATTGGCGAAATCGAGCAGGTTATGCAGATTGTAGTGCGAGCGCACATCGCGACGGAAATTGTCGAGCAATGCCAGTGCCTGATCAGGATCGCTCGCCTCTTCGCTGCCCAGGCGCTTACGCAAGGTGGGCGGCAGCTTCACCGGCCGCTCATCAAGCAGTTCGTAGCGCACCACGCCACCACGCTGAGCGCTCAGGACGACGCGGATCAGGTCATTGGCGATGCTGACTTGTTCGAAGACCGGGGCGGCCTCCGTGCGGGCAGCCGTCGGCGGAGCCACCGATTCTTCGGCGGCATCGACGGTCCACAGAGCAAAAGTACAGGCAAAGAGAGCAAGAATTCGGCGCATGGTATTCGCAGTGGGGAGCAGGGCTGGCGTAAGGAGGGCGCAGCATCAGCCCGGGCACGCCGGGACAACGGTGAAATGCCGGGCGAGCCTCAGACTCCGCGCGAGTGGCAGCCGTTATTCGGCAGCTTCTAGTTGCGCCAGATGCCGGCGACAGTCGGCGATCAGGCCGACGAGATAGCGCTCTTCGTCGGCATCGCGATTGCCACGCGTCTTGACCTCCAGGACATCGAGCAGCTCGACCGTATAGCGCGCGTAGGGCAAATTGCGCTCACGCGCGCCGGTAATCGGGTTGGGGATCTCACCGAATTGCATCATCGCCTGACTGGCGAGGCCCTTGAGAAACGTCAGAAAGCTGGCCTGGGGTGTATCCATGGGCGGGAGTCTCGGAGGTCAACCGCCGGTGACCAGTGGCCACTGGCTGGAGCCTCGGCGATGCCGATGCTCTCGGGCATGGCCGACCAGAGTACCGGTATGCGCACACGCTGGCCATGTCCGGTCTGACCGCCAATTGGTGGCGGCTGTGGCGCATGGGGCGCAATGCCAGCCGTCGTCTGGTGATTGAACAGCCCGTGCGCGGCATCGCCATGCTGGTGGTGCTGTCGACGGTGTGGTTGCTGCTGGGCGCGCTGTTCTGGGCGGTGCTGCGCTTTTTGGCGCAGGAACAATACGCCGCCTTTAAAGAGCCGCTGCTCGAGACCCTGCTCGGCGTTTTCTGCTTCGCGCTGTTCTTTTTAGTCCTGATCTCAGATGTCGTGGTGGTGTGGGCAGGTTTGTTCCGCAGTCGCGCCGCACTGTTTCTGGCGCAGACGCCCACGGCAGATCGTCATCTGTTTTTGATCGCCAGCCTGGAAGGCGCGTTGTGGTCGTGTTGGGCGGTGCTGGTGTTGGCGCTGCCCCTGATCGGCACCTTGGCCCCCGAAGCCGCCATGCCGTGGACCTTCGTGCTGACGGCGACGCTGACGCTCGCC
>CAYQAQ010000306.1:0-4384 GCA_964415495.1 uncultured candidatus Brocadiaceae bacterium
GATGCTGGCGGGCGGAACACGCAGTGACCAGGCGCCGGTGTCAGCATCGACGGCAATGGTCGGACAACATGCTTGGCACACCGTGCATGCACCCTCAGGATCGGCAGCAATGACCGCCGGCGTGTGCAGCCACGGCAGCAGGACTCCGACGACCACCAGGAGCATCCCCAGGCTCCCCACCGCAACAATCCAGCGCCGACGATGCTGGGCAAATCCGCGCCAGAGCGCAAAGCCCGCGATCGGCAGCACCAAAGCGGCAATGAGCAGATGCGCGACCGGATGCACCCACCAGCCGCCGAGCATGGGTGTCGCCAGGATCAGTATGGGGGCGATCAAGCAGTGGATCGCACAACCGATGGAGGCCCACATGCCAGTGCGGTCCAGCCATTCGTTGCGTCGGGGAGTGGGGTACGAGAGTGCCGTGTTCATGTGATAACGCATTCTCATCATGCTGTCAGCCCAGCGGACACAAGCCCTGCCCGACTGAGCTTACGGACGGCGTGAGCTGTTCTGCCTCTCTCCGTCTTGGGACGACGTGCTGAGCACCTCTGACGAGGATCAGTCCTCAGGCGACCCGCAGCACGACGACGTGACCATGGCGATCACCGATTGCCAGATGATCACCCGACGCATTCCAGGCCACGGCGGTGATCGGTGCTGGGGCCGACCACCAGGTGTCGTGGCACGTGGCGTGTCCAGACAACATCCAGCATTGCACCTGGCCGTCGCGGTCGCCAACCACCAGATCGGTCGTGCGCGGCGGACGAAAGGCGAGGACCTGCACCATCGCGGCCTGCTCAGGGTTGCGCAATTGCGCTGGCTTGCGCCCCATGGGCCCGGGATCGGAACAGTCCCATAATTCCACGGTGGCTCCGCCGGCGGTCGCCAACAGCAGACCGCGCGCATGCCAGGCCAGCGCGGCGATCTTGTTGAGGAAACCGGACATTTCACAGTCGTGTCGGTCCGCGAGCCGCCAGAGATGTACTGCCTTATCCTGCGTCGAGGTCGCGAGCCAGGTATCGGTCGGGTTGCCGATCACCGTGAGAAAAGATCCGCCCGCGGCCAACTCGTCGTCGACATCGCTCTGGGGATCAAGCAGGCTCACGCCTTGGTAATGGCTTGCTGCAAAGCGACCACGTTTCGCACACCAATGCAGGCCGGCCACGGTGCTGCGGCGTTCTGGCCACTCGCGCTGCAGGGTTCCCGTCCCATCCCACCAGCGCACGCGACGCCCAGCAGCACTGGCCACCGTGCCATCGGCACCGGCGGCGAGATGCTCGACCCACGCGGATCCGCCCTCCGCAGCGGCCAGGACCTCGCCGGTCGGCGTCCACCAGCGGACCGCACCATCTTGGCCGCCGGTGACCACGGCGTGGCCATCGCGACACCACACCAGCGCCAAGGTGCCTCTGGCATGACCTGCACAGTGCTTCGGCGCTGCGCCATCGCGCGGCGCCACGAGCACGCTGCCACCAATGGACGCCGCCGCGAGACGCTGCCCGTCAGGACTCCAGGCCAACGCCGTGATCGCGTCATCCAATGCGGACTGCCACACGACTGCAGGCTTCGTGCTCATACCAGGCAAGCGGCGAAACCGGCTTCCAACTCGGCGCGATCGAGCTGGCGACCAATGAACACAAGTTCGTTGACCCGAGTCGCCGTGCCCCACGGACGATCGGGGCGTCCCTCCAACAGCATGTGGACGCCATGGAACACGAACCGTCGATCATCACCAGCAATCGCCAGAATGCCTTTGCTGCGATAGAGATCGACGCCACGGGTTTGCAGCAAGGTCGACAGCCAGGCATTGAAGCGCTGCACATCGACGTCGCCAAAACGGCGGATACCGACCGAGCTGACGCTCTCGTCATGCGTATGTCCAGCGTCATAGCTGCATGCGTCAGTGACCCCCAAGGCCTGGGTATCCATGGCGAATTCGTCCGGCCCATGCTCCGTGGCGATGACGTAGAGTCCCGGTGGCGCATCCAGCGTCACTGAACAGGGCGGCGCGAAGCGCTGCGGAATCGTCCCCGGACGCAGCGTCGTGCTCGCGGTCGACTCCGGGCGATGGGTGAACGCCTGGATGGCCACGGCTTCAGCCTGGTCCGGACTGGCGATGGGCGCCAACACCACGGCGATCTCCGGATCTGGTCCGGCGGCGATATCCAGCGTCACGGCTCCCCCGGCATGGCGCCACACCCCCTGCCATTCGAAACCGCGCTCAGCGGTGAGGAAATCCGGGTGATTGAGCAACACCCGCTCCAGATCGAAACCGCCGATATTCAACACCGCCGCGAGATCGACCGCGCAACGTTCCGCGCGATGCACGGTGGCGACCGCATTGATGGCGCGAATACGCCGCTCAACCGCCGCCAAGCGTTCCGGCGGCACTGCATCGGTCTTATTGAGGATGATCACATCGGCGAAGGCGATCTGGCTGCGGCTCTCATCCGAACCGTCATCCAGGTGCTGTTCGACATGGGCGGCGTCGACGACGGTGACAATGCCATCGAGCACCGTGGCAGCCGCGACTTCCGGGTCGACCAGGAAGGTCTGCGCCACCGGTCCAGGATCCGCCATGCCGGTGGTTTCGACCAGGATGCGGTCGAAGCGATCACGCCGCTGCATCAGGTTGCCGAGGATGCGGATGAGATCGCCACGGACGGTGCAGCAGATGCAGCCGTTGTTCATCTCGAAAATCTCTTCGTCAGCACCGATCACCAGATGGTGATCAATGCCCACCTCGCCGAACTCGTTTTCGATCACGGCAATCCGCTGACCATGCTGCTCGGTCAGGATGCGATTGAGGAGCGTGGTTTTCCCGGCGCCGAGGAAACCGGTCAGCACCGTTACGGGAACCCGAGTTGCGTCCGACATGCGATACCTCCGAGGCCGCGCATGCTCCCAGCCTCAGCCCATATGCAATCCTGTATCAGGTATGGTTGGACTTTGCCAGCGCTCGAAGCGCTTGGCAGTCAACGGTACGGGCAGTTCTGGCCATTCATCCCGACATGAGCGAGCCCAATCGGCCAGAAGATCGTAGTCGGCATCGGTAAGATTTCCGAGCCAGATACTGCCACCCGGATGCAGAATCACCGCGATGTTGGCCACGGCACAGGGCCCGAGACACGACGTGACCGCCAAGGACACCTGCGGGGTGATCTGGTGCGCTTTCCAAAACGCCCGCAGGCGATCGATAGGGACGGGGACCTGACCACGGCTGGCATTGCCGCAGGCACCGCCCTGGCAGAGCAGGATCTGGGCACGACGGCGACGATCTTCAGCAATGACCAGACTCATGGGGCCTCCTCGTTGACCTGGGTTGGCATAATCACGGTACGACCGCCACAGGTACTGGTCGCGAAGTCGATACCGAAGGCACGCGCGAGCACACCACTGGCAATAATCACCTCGGGCGTGTCGACACCGACGCAACGCCCATCCGCCATCACCGCGATGCGGTCGGCGAAGCGCAGGGCCAGATTCAGATCATGCAGCACCACCACGGCGGTCGTGGCCGTCGTTTGCTGGCGCAGCATCGTCAGCAGGCGGATCTGGTGCGCGGGATCAAGACTTGCCGTCGGTTCGTCCGCCAGCAACAGCCGCGGCGACCCAGCCAGAGCGGCGGCTAAAAAGACGCGCGCTCGTTCACCGCCCGAGAGCGTATCGATGCGCCGGTCCAGCAATGCCGCAACACGCAGGTCGTGCAACACCGCTGGCGGTGGCGCAGCCCGCGCCAGAGCACCAAAGCCGCGGCTGGCGCCAAGCGCCAGCACATGGCGGACGCTGAAGGGCCAATGGCACTGCGGCTCTTGCGGCAGATAGGCGATGGCACGCGCGCGCTCCTGGCGATCCCATTCTGACCAGGCGCGACCGAACACCTGGACGCTCCCCGACACCGGAGTGAGGATGCCTGCGAGCACGCGCACCAAGGTTGATTTCCCGGCGCCATTCGCGCCGACCAAGGCGAGGAACTCCCCTTCCCGGACGTCCAGGTCAACGCCCGCCAACAGTGTCGCGCCGCTGCGCTGGACCCGCACCTCACTGACACTGACGGCATTCATCGCCGCGCCTCGCGCGCCAGAACGAGCAGAAAGAACGGCCCGCCGACCAAGGCGGTCAGCAAACCGAGCGGAATTTCTGAGGGCGGCATCAGCCAGCGCGCTAAACCGTCAAAGGCCGCTACGCCACCCGCTCCCGCCAGTGCCGAGGCCACGATCAGTCGACCATGCGTGGGGGCGATCCACCACCGCATGCAGTGCGGCGCCATCAAGCCGATAAAGCCGATCACCCCACCCCAGGCCACGGCCAGCGCGGTCGCGAAGGCCGCTGCCAGAGCTGCGTAGCCGCGAAAGCGCGTCACCCGCAATCCGTGCGTGGTCGC
>CAYQAQ010000307.1:0-4384 GCA_964415495.1 uncultured candidatus Brocadiaceae bacterium
CCAGCGAGGTGCGGTCAAGGCTACCGTCGAGGATCTTCTTGGTGCCGAACTGGGTGTTGTTGGCGATACGGGTGATCGACGAGATGATGTTGTCGAGTTCGCTCTGGTCGGCGGCGAGCTGGCTGGCGTCATTGGCGCCGTCGTTGGCCGCGTGCAGGGCGAGTTCGCGCGCCTTGGTCAGCAGGGTGTTCATTTCATCGAGGGCACCTTCAGCCGTCTGCACCATGGCGATGGCGGTTTCGGTGTTGGAGATGGCTTTGCCGAGACCAGAGATCTGGGCGCGCATCTGCTCGCTGATGATGAGACCGGCGGCGTCGTCGGCAGCACGGTTGATGCGCAGGCCCGACGAGAGCTTTTCGAGTGACTTGGAGATCATCATGTCGTTCTTGAGCATGTTGCGATGCCCGTTGACCGAGGCGATGTTGTGATTGATGCGTAGGCTCATGATATCCTCCGTGGGAAGAGCCGTGGAGCAGCGTCCGTGCTGCAAGAGGGGTGAGGCGCCAACGCGGCGGCTCTGAGAACCAGTGACGGCGGCCCCGGCCACGGCTTGAGCGGAATCTTTTGACTCGCTTCCCAAACACAGCGATCAGCGGCATCGAGCACGGATACGCATCATTGCTCAGCTCAATGATATGGGTACCATCCTCGTAATGGACAAGTCAGTCGTGGTGGTCAGGGCCCACCAGCCCACCGACGAGGACCGCGTCAGCGCGGGCCTGGACTGCATGTGGCGTTTGACGTTGGATTGCTGGTCATTCAAGGACGACATCCGTGCTGAACCCCGATTACAGAGACATCTTGTCGTGCTTGAAACGCGCGGAGGCCCGCTTTCTGGTCGTCGGCGCGTATGCGATGGCGGCCCACGGGTATCCCCGAGCGACCGGTGACATCGACCTGTGGGTCGAGGCGGACACAGCCAACGCACAGCGGGTGCACGCGGCACTGGTCGCGTTCGGTGCCCCGGTCCAGCAGGTGACCTTGGAGGACCTCGCCACCGTTGGCAATGTCATCCAGATTGGTGTCGTGCCGTGCCGGGTGGATATCCTGACCGGCATTGATGGGGTGGATTTCGCTTCGGCCTGGGAACGGAGAATCGGTCTGACCGTTGACGGCATCGCCATCGACGTGTTGTCGATTGACGATCTCATCACGAACAAGTCGGTGACCGGCCGGGATAAAGACGCGTTGGATGTCGCCCTGCTGAAGCGTCTTCCGCGTTGAAGTTCGGGGACCTTGGCTGTACCGGCGGAAAAGCCCTCAAGCCGCTCCCAGCCCTGCCGATGCTGTGGCTAGGACTCTGTCCGCCAGGAGGTCGCCATGTCACGAATCGATGCAATCGTTGCAGCCCAGATTGCGGACATCGCCCGCCCGGCCCAGGCCGGGCAGGAGCGAACGCAGCAGGCGCAGACCGCCCAAGTGCAGAGCCTCACCCAAACCAGCGCGCCGGTCACGGCCGATGCGGTGCGGGCGGCAGCGGCCCAGCTCAAGCAGGTCGTCGAGAACGCCAGCAGCCGCCGGTTGGCCTTTGAGGTCGATGATGACTCCGGCACTCTGTACGTGCAGGTCAGAGACATGACGACGGGCGAGGTCATCAAGCAGATGCCGTCGGAGGAGATCCTGGCCATGCGCGAACGCTTGGACGCCATCGTCGGCATGTTCCTCGACGAAGAGGCCTAACCGAGGCGAAGGCGATACTGGGCACGCCACGTGCGTGGCCTCACCGGATAAGGACTGGGCATCATGAATATCTTCGGCGTTCAAGGGCTGGCTAGCGGCATCAACAGCCAGGATATCATCGATGCGATGATTGAGGTCGACCGTGGCGCGACGCGGGTGCTGGAAGGCCGCAAAACCACCGTCGAAGCCCGCCTCGAAGCGGTGCGCGGCCTCAATACCCGTTTACTCAGCGCGCAGTTGGATCTCTCCGAGCTCAAGCGCGCGCCGACGTTCGCCGGTCGTACCGCCACAGTGAGCGATGAAACGGTGCTTTCGGCCACCGCCAGCTCGACGGCAGCGCCGGGGACCTACAGTTTTGAAGTGCTCGCCCGCGCCACCGCCGAACAGCGGACCACCGCCGTTCAACCCAGTGCCACGACCGGCATCGGCACCGGAACGTTGACCGTGCAGGTCGGCAGCGGTGTCAGTGCCGAGATCACCCTGACCAGCGCCAACAACAGCCTCGATGGCATGGCTAAGGCGATCAACGATGCCAAAGTCGGCGTGGTTGCATCGGTGGTCAGTGAAGGCGGCGGCTACCGCATGATCCTGCAGTCGCAGCAAACCGGAGCTGACAACACCATCTCCCTGAGTGCCACCGATGACGGCGGCACCGCCCTTGCCGATCTCGTGTCAGGCATGACCACGATTCAGGCAGCGGCGGATGCGGAGCTCCGCCTCGGTAGTGGCCCGCAGGCGTTAACGATCAATTACGCCAGCAACACCATCACGGGTTTCATTCCAGGCGTGACCCTCAACGTGACGAAGCCGTCGGCCGGTCCGGTGACCGTTACGGTTGGCACCGATACGACCGAAGCCAAGGATGCGATCACCACCTTCGTCGAGAGCTACAACGAAGCGCACCGCTATCTCAAGGCGAACAGCTCCTACGATCCGGTGACCCGCCAAGGCGGTATTCTGATCAGCGAGAGCGGGCTCAAGGCGGCGATGGGGCGTGTCCTCTCGTCAGTGACCGGCGCGGACAGTGGCCTGCCCAGCAGCATGAACACCATTGCTGCCCTGGGCGTTACCATCGACCGCAGCAGCGGCGAGCTGGTTATCGATAACGCCAAGCTCGATGCCAAGCTGGCAACGGATCCCGAGGCGATCGGCAATCTCTTCCGAAATACTGGCACCAGTGCGGCGCCAGGCGTCGAATTTTCATTTCTTGGTACGGCGACGGTCGCCGGCAGTTACGGCGTCGTGGTTACCCAGGCTGCTGCACAGGCGCAGGTCGGCACCAGCGGCGACATCGCCGATGATGGTGGTGGCAACGTGATCATCGGAGCAGGGAACAAAACCCTGAATCTGACCATCAATAATCGCAGCATCATCGCGACCTTGGCCGAAGGAACGTACAGCCGCGCGGCCTTGGCCGAACAGCTCCAGACCGCGATCAACGCGCAAGTGCCCAGCGGCAGCCAAGTGACGGTTGGGCTCGATGGCGATGCCCTCGATATGCGAAGCCGCGGCTATGGTGCCAACCAGCGCATCCAAGTGACGGGTGGCGATGCCAACGCGGTGCTCAATTTGCAGACGACGCAGGTCACCGGCAGCGACGTACAAGGCACCATCGGCGGTGTGGCGGCGACCGGCGCCGGCCAGATCTTAACCGTCGGATCCGGTACACCGGCGCAGGGCTTGGCGCTGCTGGTCAGCTCTGGCGATCCGATGTCGACCACGGTGACGGTGCGCAAGGGCTTGGCGCAGCGGATCGAAGATGGACTCCGGGCGATGACGCAGACGGAAACCGGTTCAGTCGTACAGAAGGAAGACCAGCTCAAGCGCACTGCTGCCGATATGACGGAACGCATCGCAGCACTGGACCTCCGGCTGGAACAGCGACGTGCTCGTTACGCCAGTCAGTTCCTGGCGATGGAAAAGTTGATCTCATCGTTCCGCAGCATGGAGACCGCACTGCAAGGCCAGATCTCCGGCTTCGAGAACATGTCGCGCGCGCGCAGCGGCGGCCGATAGCTGCTCAAGTGCGGACGGATTCCGCCGATGATGAGAGAACGCAACACGGAGGTTTCATGAGTCCCGCAGCCGTCGCCGCCTTCGCCTCCTATCGCAACGCTGAGATCACGACGCTGAACCAGCGCGATCTCATCGTCAAGCTGTACGCCGGTGCTGAACGGTTCCTGCACCAAGCCGCAGATGCCTTAGACGATGGGGATCAGATGAAGGCCCAGACCTGGGCGCAGAAGGCGCGCGCCATCTTTACGGAACTGCTGGCGACCTTGGATGCCGATCAGGGCGGCGATATCGCCCGCCAGCTGGCCGCGCTCTACACCTTCTTCGTCACCGACATCACCGACGCGCTGGCGGCCAAAGATGCCGCCGAAATGCGCAAGCTGATCCCCATCGCCGCAAACCTGCGCGAAGCCTGGGAAGCCATCCCCAACGATATCGCCCGCAGCGGCGGTGCTGGCACCAGCGGCCACAGCGTCGATTTGCGGCGCTGATACGCAGGGGAGCTGCAACAAGGCAGGCCTCGGCTTGCGGTTGTGCCGTCGACGTGACACTCCGTCGCTGTGCATCACGATGATCTAATTCAGCGCGACCTGCGCTCGGTCTGGCATCCCTGCATGCAACAGCGCGATCTGCACGCCGTGCCGCCGCTGGCGGTAGATCGCGCTGTTGCATGCAGGGATGCCAGACCGAG
>CAYQAQ010000308.1:0-1716 GCA_964415495.1 uncultured candidatus Brocadiaceae bacterium
GAACTGTCGCAATGGTCTTTTGTTGGCCGGGCGTGGTATGAATATCGCTCGTATGATGAACCGGTGCCTTTGGCCAGTGAGGAAGAAACCGCGCATCGCATTTCCATTGGCGGCGAGGCCGATCGCCGTCTCACCCCGTGGCTCACTGGCGGTGGATATATCGCTGCTACCACCCGCCGTGCCAACATTGCCGCGCGAGAATATGATCGCTTTCAGGTCGGACTCCGACTCGGCGCATCGTTCTAAAATACTCAACCCAAGGAAACCAGCCATGCGACACCTTCTGATCCTGATGCTGTGCGGGGCGACCATCGGCGTGACCGCTGAAGATTTGGTGGTGGCGCAATACGCCGATGGCACGGCCATCCGCAACGGTGACACAGTTGCGGCTGATGGTCAGACTGCGTTGACGCTGCCCGGAATGACGCGCAGCGAGGTTATTCTCGCAGCAGGAAGTCGGGCCACCTTCCATGCTGATGCACAACAGCTGCGAATCGATTTAGAAGCAGGCACCATCCAAGTTGATGTTGATGGACTCGGCCCCTGGCAGGGTTTGTCTGTACGCGGAGTTGCCAGTGAAGTGACGGTCATTGGCACGCTGTTCATCGTCGCGCGCGATCGCCGCGGTGTCGACACCGTGGCTTTGGTTCGCGGTGCCGTGCAATTGCGCTTACGTCAAGAAATCGTCGCGGCGCTGGGACAGAACCCGACCGTGGACCTCAGCGAACGGCAGCAGATCACTGCTGGTCCGAATGGTTTCACCAACGTCGTAACACTGAGTTTGCCGCTGTTACTCATGGCCAAGGCCACAACCGAAGATCCTGACACCGATGCTGTCGTTGATGCGATTATGGACGGCCTGCTCGACGACGTGATCAATGCTGGCAAGGAAGCCGGCGGAGAGATCACCGAAACCACCAGTGGAACCATCGGCCTGCCGCCACCGCCGCCAATCAACTGAGGTCACTTTTCATCAGATGATGACCGAGCCGCCACGCGCTAACGTGGCGCGCATCAACTGAGGGTCGACCTGATCGGGAGATTGGCCTGATTGCACGGGTAGGGCTGCTGCGACGCCGGCCGCCTCGCCCATCTGATTGCAGACCACCATCACGCGCACGCCACCGTAGGCGCCCGCTTCCGCATCAAGACAGCGTCCGGCGACCCAGACATTGCGCGAACCGCGCGGGATCAGGGCGCGATACGGCACCTGATAACAGGTCGGATCCACCGCGCGTGGCGGACGCCACCGACCATGCTGCGGAGGTTTCCCTGGGCACACGACGGTTTCGCGGCCATCGAGATAGCGAAACGTCAATCCCGCACCGCCCTGATGATGGATGTCGACACGATAGCTGCCATTGACCACCGTGTCACTGACACGATGTCCTTCGAGGACCTCCACCGTCGACAGCCGATGGAGACGCAGCACATGAAAGTTTTCGCGAATACCCAACGCTGTCGGCAGGCCAATCAAGCGCACACGGGTCTCCGGCGTCGGGGCGTGGCGATTCAGCAGATCGACCATCTGACGAATTTGCCGCCGTCCCGCCATCTCGACAAACGTCAGCTGATCCGGGTCGCTGCAATCGACACCATGAATGCGCGTACCATAGACCAGACTGGTATTGACCACACCGGACAACGTCGCTGACCACAGGAATCCGCCATACGTCAGACCTTGCCGTCACGCCAGTGGTACTCGATGCCGACGAT
>CAYQAQ010000308.1:1726-4363 GCA_964415495.1 uncultured candidatus Brocadiaceae bacterium
ACACGCGTCTTGGCGCTCATGGCCGAGCGACCGCAGCCCCAGCTGCGCGCTGCCGTGGTGGCACGCATGGTTGGCCTTTCGACGTCACGCTTGCTGCACCGCTTTGTTGCTGCGTGCGGCGATGGCTTTCGCGCCCGATTGACGCGCCTGATCTGCGCTCGCGCCGTCGAAAAACTCACCGACCCGAGGCGTACCGTGCTCAGCATCGCCATCGACAGCGGCTACAGCGACGAGGACGCCTTCGCGGCGGCGTTCAAGCGGGTGTACGGCCTGCCACCTGGTCGCTTTCGCGCCAAACTGGCCGCGACCGGCGGCTGACGTCGTGATTACTTGGGGAACGGCGTGATCGCGAAGCCGGTGTCGACTTTGTACGCCGACCGCGGGCCGAACCAGGTGTCGTAGGTCTGTTGCCAACGCCCGGTTTCCCACAGGCGCTGCAAGGATTCATTGAGCGCATCGCGAAAGCGCGATTGGTTTTCCGGCACCGCGATGCCGTAGGGCTCGGTGCTGAATACCGGGCCAGCAAGGCGCGTCTGGCTCGCCACGCCCGCGCTGCGGGCGAGACCAAGCAGGATGATCGAATCCGAGGTGATCGCATCGACCTTGTCGTCCTTCAAGCCGGCGATCAGCGCCGGATAATCGGGATAGGTCACCAACCGCGCATCGGGTGCCACCTGCACCATGTTGGCAGCACTGGTCGATTCGCGAACGACACCGACGCGCTGCTTGCCCGTCAAATCGACATACGATTGGATCGCCGAATCGTTCTTCACCAGCAGGCCTTGGCCGTCCTGGAAGTAGGGAATGGTGAAATCGACCAGCCTTTCGCGTGAGCGCGTGATCGTCATCGAGGCGACCAAGCAGTCGACGTCCCCGGCACGCAAGACAGCGATGCGGTTGGCGGTGGTCACCGGCACGAAAACGACATCGTTGATGCCTATTTCCTGGAACAACTGCACCGCGAGATCGACATCGAAGCCGAACCACAGATCGCCTTCACGATACCCGAAAGGCGGCGTGTCAGCCTTGACGCCCACGCGCACGGCTTTGGCCGACATGACGCGGTCGTGCAGATCGACGCCGGGCATGGCACGCGGTGGCGCTGAAGAACCGCACGCGGCCAGAAACGTGACGGCAATGATGGCGATCAGAGAGCGAAGGATCATGGTAACAGTCTTCCCGGAGTTCAGTTTGGACGCTTCTGCTTCATCGCGCCGTAACGCAGCTGCATGCAGCGGCGCAGCTTTTCGGCCAGAGTGGCATTGCTTTCATCCTTTTCGACCAACTCGCCATAAATGTTCATGGCCTCGGTCAAGGTCTTGAAGGCTTCACCATAGAGCTGATCGCGACGGGAACTGTTGCCAGCGGCAATGGCCTCGCTGTACGTCCTTTCCCCTTTGGCGAAAATGGCCTCCGCAGCGCTTTCGTTGGCCTCACCCTGCAAGGCAGGGGTGTCATCGGGCGACGGCAATTTCCCGGCCCGCTTGGCCGCGGCTTCGTCGGCGTAGTAGATCAGACGCTGCCGCGGCACATTCGCCAAAGCCCGGTGATCCGACGGATAGAAATAGCGGTTGTTGAGTTCAGATGCGAATGCACCTAAGGGCGCAGGCGCCGCTGATGCCGAAGTGGCCGGCGGTCGTGGTGCGGGCGCCGCCGGTCGTGGCGCCGGAGCCGGTGCGGGCTTGGAGGCGGCCACCACGGTGGCCGGAGCATCTTCAGCCCACACACCCTTTTTGGCCCGCTGCGCGCGCTCTTGACTGGTCGCCAATAACCGCTCTTTCGTTCCCGCGGTACCGATGTCAGCCACCAATTTGGCGAGACCTTCTTCAACCAAGCGCACGGCGACATCGACCTGCCCCACGTGGATGTGAATCCGCCCGGCCCCATTGGCATCGGTACCCCAGACGGCGTCGTGATCGATGCGCACCGTCTTACCTTCGATGAGGGTCACCAACTGTTGCCGCGTGGCGTCAGCCGTCGCAGTGGGCACTTCGATGTGCGCGAAACCGAGGACAACCGGAATGCCGCCAACATTCGCCACCACGCGATCCGCTGCGGGTACCGCGATGATTCGGACTTCGACCGCAGCCAGTCCGACGACCGCTGCCAAGAGACTGAGGATGCGGACAAGAGACATGGAAAAGTTCCTCGTTGAACAGAGCCGAAAGGGAAACACCACCCGACGCAACCTCGTACCGTGCTCAGCAGGTTTCGTTGCAGGATTTCTTGGCGCAGCCACCGGGTTCGCTATGGGCGACCATGCGCAGTCCAAAGCGCGCAGCCGCGTCCGGCCAGACTTCGGTCGCGGTACCGACCGTGGTCAGATAGTTGCCGACCATGACGGCATTGACGCCCGCAGCGAAGATCTCGCCGACCCGATTCCCCAGCACGACTTCCTTGCCGCCCGCCGCCATGAGATTGCGATCCGGCAACAGGAAACGGAAGGTGGCCAACGTGGTCAGCGCCTCATCGGCCGGCATCGGTGGGCGGTCGCCCAACTTCGTGCCGGCAATGGGATTGAGGAAATTGATCGGCACCATGTCGGGTTCGATGAAGCGGATCTGCTCCGCAAATTCGATGCGCTGCTCGCGCGTCTCGCCCATGCCGACGATGCCGCCCGAGCACAATCCCATGCCC
>CAYQAQ010000309.1:0-4339 GCA_964415495.1 uncultured candidatus Brocadiaceae bacterium
CTCGATGCCATGCCCGGCAAGCAGATGGCCATCGATGCCGATCTCAATGCCGGCTTGATCAGCGAAAAAGATGCGCGTGCGCGGCGCGAAAAGATCGCGCAAGAAGCGGAGTTCTACGGCAGCATGGACGGCGCGGGCAAATTCGTCAAAGGTGATGCCATCGCGGGATTGATCATCACGTTGATCAATCTGGTCGCCGGCTTCGTCATCGGCATGACCATGCTCGGCATGTCGGCGGAGGAATCGCTCGCGCGCTTTACGCTGCTGACCATTGGCGATGGGCTCGTCAGCCAGATTCCGTCGTTCCTGATCACGGTCGCGTCGGGTCTGGTCGTCACCAAGAGCCGCAACGATGAGACCGTCGGCGTCGAACTGGCGCGTGAATTCTTCCTCAAGCCCAAAGCCTTGGGCGCTGCCGCCATGCTCGTCAGTGCCATCGGCTTCATCCCTGGCATGCCCCTGATCCCCTTCCTGGCCATGGGCGGCATGCTGTGGTTCTTGTATAGTCAGGTGCGTAACATCGACAGCGAACGCGCCGAAATGACCGCCAAAGACGATGAGAAGGCCCCCAAGGCGGAAGAAAAAGTCGAAGACTTGGTCGCCGCCGACCGTATCGGCGTCGAAATCGGTTACCGCCTCATTCCGCTGGTCGACAAAGAGCGCGGCGGCACCTTGCTGGAGCGCATCACCACCCTGCGACGTCAATTGGCGCGCGATCACGGCCTGCTGATGCCGCCGATCCGCATCAAAGATAATCTGCAATTACCGCCGACCGGATATCGCGTGCTGCTGCATGGCCAGACCATCGCCAGCGGCGATCTGCATGCCGATCGCCTGCTCGCCATCGATGGCGGCGGCGTCAGCCGACCGGTTCAAGGCCAGGCGACCAAGGAACCGGCGTTTGGTCTGGATGCCGTGTGGATCGATCCGGCCCGGCGCGCTGAAGCCGAAGGCCTCGGCTACACCGTCACCGATCCGGCTTCGGCCTTTATCACCCATTTGACGATCTTACTCAAAGCCCAGGCCGGGCAGATCCTCAATCGCGAAGATGTGCAGACGCTGCTCGATGCGCTCAAGAAAGAACATCCGGTTCTGGTCAAGGATATCGAGGCCAACGTCAAACTCGGCTCGGTGCAGAAAGTTCTCGGTCTGCTGCTCGAAGAGCGTGTGCCATTGACCAATCTGGAAAAGATCCTCGAAGCCATCGCCGACATGCCCAATGGCGATCCGACCCTGCTCGCCGAGCAGGCACGCGCGCGCATTGGCCGCACCGTCATCGCGCCCTGGCTCGATAGCGAACGTCGGCTGTGGGCGGTGATCCTCGATCCCGCTACCGAAGCGCGGTTAACCCAGGCGATCACCGCGGCCGGGCAAGGCGGTCACCTCGGCATCCAGCCGATGGAGGCCTCAGCGCTGGTCGACGCCATCGGCACGGCCGTGCAGGAAGCCGCCGCCGCTGGCCATGAAGCCGTGCTGTTGACCACCGCTCAGCTGCGCCGCCATCTGCGCGGCATCACCAGCCGTTTCCATCCCGATCTCGCCGTGTGCTCGTTCAGCGAGATCGGCCCTGGCATCGATGTCCAGGTGGTGACCACCGTCGCCATTCCGACTCCCACTCGTGAAGCAAGGTAGCCTGTTATGATCATTCGTTGCTACTCTGGACGCACCGTCGCGGAAGCGTTGACCAAGGTGAAGAATGACCTCGGTGAACGCGCCTTAATCATTGAGACGCGCACAGTGAAAGGCAGCGGTCTGCTCGCCGGCACGGTTGGTTATGAAATCGTCGCGGCCCTCGAACACGGGACGCCGAATGCCACCGCACGTCTGGTCCCGCACATCAGCGAACCGGCCAAGGCCGAGATGCCCACGGCGCCGACGCAGGCTGCCGCGCTGCAGCCGGCCGCCTTGGCGGCGAAAGTGGCGAGTGAACCAGCGCCCGCAGCCAGCGGCCATCTCTCGCGCGAACTCGCCGCGATTCGCGCTGAACTCAGTCGCCTCGCCAGTGGTTCCCATCGTAACAGCGGCCAACTCGGTGAATTGAATGAGATGCTGGCTGCCAGTGAGCTGCCCAGCGAGATCCTCGCTGAACTCGATCAGGTCGTGACCGCCGCAGGCGAACGCCTGGCACCCAGTCGCCGCCAAACCTTCTTGCATGCTTGGCTGAGCCGCGCCCTGCCCTGCCAAGCCGGCATCGCTTGGGACCGTACACGCCAAGTGCTCATCGTCGGGCCGACCGGCGTCGGCAAGACCACCACCATCGCCAAATTGGCGGCGCAGCTGGTGCATCAGCACCAGCGCCGGGTCGCCATCATCACTATCGATACCTACCGCGTTGGCGCCCAGGATCAGTTACGTGCGTATGCCGATCTGCTCGAGGTGCCGCTGCACGTCGCCGCGACGCCGGCTCAGTTCGCGCGTGCCCTCGCTGACTGCGCTGAGTATGATCACGTGTTGGTTGATACCGCCGGCCGTAGCCCAGCCGATGCCACGCGCGTGCATGAATTGCGCGCTTTTTGCCGCGCCGCCGCGGACGCTGCGGGCGGACTCGCGGTCGTGCTCGCCGTCCCTGCGACCTGCGGCCGGGCTGAATTTGCGGCCGTGGTGGAGCGCTTCTCGGTACTGCCCTTGACCCACACCGTGGTCACGAAGCTCGACGAATGCGCCGCACCCGGTCGTCTCTATGGCTGCCTGCGCCGCCACAGCCTGGAACCCGCCTATTTCACCACCGGCCAGGAGGTGCCCGCTGACATCGCCGTCGGCGATGCCCGCTTGGTCGTCGATCGCCTGCTCGCTGCCACTCCGGTGGGAACCAGCGCGTGAATGAAGCCGCCGATCAAGCTGCGCAGCTGCGCGCGCGCGCGGCCAGCCAACGCAGCGAAAGTCTGCCGCGTCTCCCGGCGATCGCCATCACTGGCGGCAAAGGCGGCGTCGGCAAAACCTGCGTCGCGGTCAATCTCGCCTTGGCCCTGGCCGCCCAGGGCCTGCGACCTCTTTTAGTCGACTTCGATCTGGCTCTGGCCAATGCCGACGTCCTGCTCGGCCATACGCCGGAGCATTCCTTGCTCGATGTCGTGCACGGCCGGCGCAGCTTGGAATCGGTGGTCGTCACTAGTCGTCACGGCATCGCCTTCGTGCCGGCAGCCAGCGGCCACGATGAACTGACGCGCCTCGATGATCGCACCTTGGAACGCGTGATGCAGGATCTCAGCCGCTTGGCCAAGGGGTATGACCTGCTCATCATTGATACCGCTGCCGGTATCGGCCGCGAGGTCATCACTGCCCTGCGCTGCAGCCGCATCATCGTCACCGTGGTGACCCCGGAACCGACCTCGATCGCGGATGCCTATGCGCTGCTCAAGGTTTTAGAACAGCAGCAGCCGGGTCTCGATTTGCGCCTCTTGGTCAATCAAGCCGCCAACGGCGATGAAGCCGCCGCCACCTCGGCGCGCTTGCGCAAGGTCGCGCAAACCTATTTGGGCCGTGATCTCGCGGTCGCCGGCTGGATTCCTCGTGACCGCCATGTCGCTGATGCCGTGCGTGCACGACGTCCGGTTTTGGGCGACGCGGCGTCGCCAGCGGCGCAAGCCATCCGCACCCTGGCGGTGTTGCTGGCGCGTGAGCGGTGGCGGTGATTAATCGCCAGCGGGTATGAACCAGTCATCGTCATCGTGAACGTAAATCGTCGGATTATTCAGATTGCTGTGAATTTGTTGCGCTGCCCCATACTCCATTTTGTCGAGGCTCATCGAATCGTACACAATAACGGGGCGATCGCCCGTATTTAGTCCCAGTGATTTCGGGGGGAAACGCCATCCTTTAGCTACAAAGAAGTGGTCCTTGAAGTGCCCCGCACCTAACATGAAGTCGCTCGGAGGTTGTCCCTGGCGATCATTAATGATCGTGCACCGAACGAGCACCCCGTCGTCATCGACCGACCAGTCGTCATCGGGAACCACGTCGTAATACGGCGGGTCCATTTTGAGCAACACGAACGGACGCGGGTCGCTGGGGTGTCGCGGCAAATAAATGAATTCAATGGTGTACTTGGTGGCCACCTGTTCAGCAGTGACTTGATACCCATTCGCCTGCGCCGTTTGAGCAATTTTCGCATAGTCCACTTGCAGCCAGCGGTACATCGGCAAGAACAGCGGGGCGATGAACCACGCTATGGTGCCAATCACCCCCAGGATGAAAATGGTCATTATGCGGCTGGTGCTGCTTTGCGGTCGTGAGGCCATGGCGGCAGCCTAGCGAGAGCCTCCACGGCTGACAACGACGGGAATTAGCGCCCGTAACCATCCGGGTTGGCCTGCTGCCAGCGCCAACCATCCCGACACAT
>CAYQAQ010000310.1:0-4285 GCA_964415495.1 uncultured candidatus Brocadiaceae bacterium
GCGCGATGCGCAGCATGGCTGGCTCGGCCGTATCGCACCTGCCGACAGCCTGCTCAGCTTGGCGATTGCTGCGGCGCGCCTACCTGCTGCCGCGCTCGTCGGCGATCGACCACCGGCCTTCGCGTGCGCAGCGAGCAAGGGTGACATCGCGGCGTTGGAGTCCGCACTCGATCAGGGGCACACCGTGCCGTGGAGTCGCATCGCTCCGGACGCGCCGACCATGGCCTTGGCACGCGCTCTCGGCTTCCGCCACGTGGTACCGGTGCCGGTCGTGGCGGCGTGCTCGACCGGATTGGCAACCTTGCTTGCCGGAGCCGATGCCGTCGCGGCTGGCATGGGTGCAGAAAGCTTGGTGGCTGTTAGCGACCGCAGCTGCACACCGTTGATCTTGGCGGGTTTCCGCGCTCTGGGAGTACTGTGTGGCCACAGCGATCCGGCGATCAGCGGGCATGGATTCGCCATCGCTGAAGGCGCAGCGGCTATCACGCTCGGGCAGAGCGGACCATGGCAGCTGGTCGCAGGCGTGCGGCTGGGCGAGGCCAGCCACGCAACCCGCTGTGGCGATCCCGACGTTCTGGCTGCCGCGTGTGCCGCTTTGTGGGAGCTTGCACCGCATCCGGATCTCATCGTCGTGCATGGGACCGGCACTCCGGCGGGAGATGCCTTTGAGGCCAGCGCCCTTGCCGCCGGACCGTGGCGCAGGACCCCTCAGATACGTTGTAAACCTTGGATCGGTCATGCCTTAGGTGCCAGCGGTCTGATTGAGTTGACCGCCGTGCTGCAGGCCCCAGCGGCACGGGTGTGGAAACTGAGTTTGGGCTTCGGGGGGCACTTAGTGGCGGTGGCGGTAGCTCGCTCGTAAGCGGCATTGTTGCCGCTCAGTCTTGGCCCTAATTCTGGTATGCAGCAGTTGCATTAAACCTCGATCGGGGCTGCGAGTGGGCCGCGTCCACGCTCCACCGAAATATTCACAACTCCTTGACGATACAGACTTAACATATTTCTCTCGGCGCCACCATCTGAGCCCTCAGCAAAGCTCTTGCATGGCGTGGATGGGGCCGTAAACCTCCCCGGCCACAGCGGCAAGCGTTTGCCGCTCTTCACCTGGATGAATGACGACCCTTTCATGCTCACGCCTTCGGAGCATCCGGAATCCCACGGACCTCGCGCTGTCTCCAGCTGCGAGCAGACTGGCCGTCGTCCGTTGACGAGCATCGAAGACACCGAGGGAGACACCGCCTTCGCGCGTACTCCAGCGGTGGCGCAGACGCCTTCGCGCAGTGAACTGCACGAACTGCTGCGCCAGCATGGCGACCGCTTTCAGCCGATTCTTTCCGCCTTGCGCGATCAACCGTGGCAGGAATTGGTCACCAGCCGGGCCCTGCTGGATCGCGTTGCTGGCGAAGGGATCGATTGGTCCGAGCGCACGTTGCGGCTGTACTTGGCAGAAATGGCCGACCTCCACCTCATCGAGCGCCATGGCCGCAAAGGCTATTCGCTCACGGTGGCAGGCGTCGAGATCGCACAGGAGCTCACCGTCGCGCGCCGCCTCGGTTCGATCCGCGCGAAGATGGAAGAGACGGTCTGCCAGCTGACCTTCGATCCCGAGACCGCCTCGGGCTTGGTGTCGGTCAACAGCTACGTCATTCCGCACGACGTGTTGGCCGCGCACCTCGATGGCATCGAAGCCGTCTACCGCGCCGGTTTGGCTGTGGGCGAGCGCCTGCTCGTGGTTGGACCCGGTGGCGACATTCTCGGTCGTCCGGTACCGGCTGGGCACATCGGCCTGGGTACGCCGTGTTCGATTTCGATCGCGCGCTGCATTCTGGCGCGCGGCATTCCGTCGACGCCGGTGTTCGGCGGCCTGCTGCAAATCGCCGGCGGCGAGCCGGAACACGTGCTGGAGATGATTCGCTACGACGCGACCACCTTGTCGCCCAATGAGATTTTCATCCGCGCCAACCTGACCAGCGTCGATCGCGCCGCGCGCACCGGCAGCGGCGCGATCACCGCGTCGTATCGCGAAGTGCCGGCAGCGGCGCTGCCGGCGCTACGCGCGCTCGCGCACGATTGCGCCGAGGCGGGTTTTCCCGGCATCTTGCTCATCGGCCGCCCGGGGCAGCCGCTCTTGAATGTCCCTCCTTCCGAAGGTCGCGTCGGCGTGATGATCGCCACGGGCCTCAATCCCGTTGCCTGCCTGTGGGAGAACGACCGCCGCATCGACATCCGGCCCATGGTGGGCCCGGTCGATTATGCGCGACTCGTGCCCTGGCGCGACCTGCGCGCCCGCATCGCCACGCTAGCCGCCTAACGCTCTTTTTCTTCGTCCACTCTTCTTTTCGATCCAACGATTCCCGACCAGAACTGCCAGAACCGAGGTTGCCATGTCCCACGACGCCCGCCCCGCCGCCACCGGCCTCTACGATCCGCGCAATGAGCACGACGCCTGCGGCGTCGGCTTTCTCGCCAATGTCAAAGGCCGCAAGTCGCACGACATCGTCTCGCGCGGCGTCAAGATTCTGTGCAACCTCTCGCATCGCGGTGCTTCGGGTGCGGACCCGCTCGACGGTGACGGCGCGGGTATTCTTATCCAGATCCCGGACGGCTTCTATCGCGCGGTCGTCGGCTTTGAGTTACCGATGGCTGGCGACTACGGCACCGGCATCGTCTTTTTGCCAACTAACGACGTGAACCGCGCCAAGTGCCAGCAGGCCTTGGAAGGCGCACTTGCCGATTACGATATGCCGGTCCTTGGCTGGCGCGATGTGCCGACGGACAACACCAAGCTCGGTAAAGCCGCCAAGGGCAACGAACCGGTCATCAAGCAGATCTTCGTCGCCCGCGGTAAAGTCGCGCCGAAGGATTTCGAAGCGAAATTGTTCTTGGCGCGTAAGCGGGCTGAAAACGTGGTCGCGTCCAACAACTGGTCGCCGCTGAAGTACTTCTACGTCTGCTCGCTGTCGAGCCGCATCGTGGTTTACAAGGGCATGTTCCTGCCCGAATGTCTCGAGGCCTACTTCCCTGACTTGAATGATGAGCGCACGGTGTCCGCGATCAGCTTGGTCCACTCGCGCTACTCGACCAATACCTTCCCGACCTGGGCCCTGGCGCATCCGTTCCGCTTGGTCGCTCACAACGGCGAAATCAATACGCTTCGTGGCAATGCCAACCGCATGCGCGCGCGTGAAGCGCTGTTCAAGCACCGCGACCTCGGCAGTCATGTTGAAGACCTCAAGCCGGTGATCATCGAAGGTGGTTCGGATACCGCCTGCTTCGACAACGCGCTGGAAATGCTCGTGCGCACCGGTCGTTCACTGACCCACGCCGTGTCGATGATGATCCCCGAGGCCTGGGCGTCGAAGGCGAGCCTGCCGCGCGAGCTCAAGGGCTATTACGAATACCACGCCACCATGATGGAACCCTGGGACGGCCCGGCCAACATGGTTGCCTGCGATGGCATCCAGGTCGTAGCGGCGCTCGACCGCAACGGCCTGCGTCCGGCGCGTTGGCTGCTGACCAGCGACGATGAATTCTGCTACGCGTCCGAGATGGGCGTGCTCGACTTCCCCGCTGCCAAGGTGGTGCGCCGCGGCCGTCTCGCGCCGGGCAAGATGCTGTGCATCGACACCGCCAAGGGCGTGATCTTGGACGACAAGGAGATCAAAGGCGATCTCGCGTCGAAGAACGACTACGCGACCTGGATCGATCGCTACAAGATCACCCTCGACCAGATCTCAGCGCCGGCACATCCGCCCCATCCTAAGCACGAGCAGTTGCGTCAGCAGCAGCAGGCCTTTGGGTATACGGTCGAAGACCTCAAGGTCGCACTCGCACCGATGGCCATCGATGGTCAAGAAGCCGTCAGCTCGATGGGCGACGACACGCCAGTGGCGGTGTTGTCGAACAAGAGCAAGCCGCTCTACAACTACTTCAAGCAGCTGTTCGCGCAGGTGACCAATCCGCCGATCGATCCGATCCGCGAAGAAGTGGTGATGTCGCTGACGCAATACGTCGGCGCTGCGCGCAACATTCTCGAACCGGGGCCCGAGCACTGCAAGATGCTCGAACTCGATCAGCCGATTCTGCGTGATGACGAGCTCGAACAATTGCGTCAAGCGGACGTGCCCGGCTTCAAGGGCACCACGCTCGATACCACTTTCTCCGCCGCTGGCGGCCCACCGGCCTTGGCCAAGCGTTTGGATGCGCTCTTCCAGGAAGCCGAGCGCGCCATCGATTCCGGCCACACCGTACTGGTGCTGTCCGATCGCGGCGTCTCGGCCGAACG
>CAYQAQ010000311.1:0-4276 GCA_964415495.1 uncultured candidatus Brocadiaceae bacterium
CATCGCCGTCAACTCCCCGCACTCGGCGATGATTCGCGGCAGCAGTGGCGGCAGTGCGGGCGGACATCGCGGCGGCGGCAGAGCGCGTCGGGCGCGATCCGGCGGCGATTCGGCTGATTGCCGTCACCAAATCCCAGGGTCCCGATGTGCTCTCGGCGTTGGCGGCCTGTGGGCTACACGTGTATGGCGAAAATCGCATCGACCATCTGGCGACCATGGCGGCTGCGGCGCCAGCTGGTTCCCGCTTTCATCATATCGGTCGTATCCAGAGCCGACAGATTCCGGCTATCGTTGCGCATGCGGAGGCTGTGCACGGGTTGTGCGACCCTCATCACGCGCAGCGCCTTGATCGCGCTGCTGCCGAAGCCGGTCGCCGCCTCGAGGTCTTCTGTCAGGTCAATACCTCAGGTGAAAGCAGTAAAGCCGGCATCGAGCCTGCGGATCTCCCGGCTTTACTTACCGGGCTGAAGGCATGCACGCAGTTAGATACCGTGGGTCTGATGACCATGGCCCCGGTCCTGGGTACCCCTGCGGACGCCGAGCAGGTGCGTGCCTGCTTCCACCGCCTGCGTGATCTCGCGCAGCAGCATGGCCTGGCTCGGCTGAGCATGGGCATGTCGGGTGATCTCGATCTCGCCATCGCCGAGGGGGCCACGGACGTGCGCATCGGCACGCGGTTATTCGTATGACGGCCGCTTCCGTGGCAGCAACCGTGTCGGCAACGCATTTGGCTCAGGCCATCGCGGCCGTTGCGCCGCAGTGGCGCCTGCGCGTGAATCGCAATGCCACCACCTTGCTCAGCCTGCGCGGGACCGCGCACCAGGCGACGGTCAGTGTGCACGAGGATCTGCTCACCAACCCCGATTTCGTCGCCGCACTGCCCCGTTGGATTGCACGTGGCGGTCGCTCACGCTGTCCGCTCATCGAGCGCGCGTTGCGACAGGTGCAAGACCGGCTGGTAGCCCAACAAAGCGCAATGGAACGAGCGGCGCTGCCGCCATGGGAACCGCTGCGGGGTCCCCTCGACTTGGCCGCCATGGCCACCCGCATCCATCGCGATTGGTTCGCGCATACGCCGTATCCGCAGGTCGAGTGGAGCCGCGCCGTCGCGCCGGGTCGTCAGTTGACGCACATCCGGTTCGGTGCGTATTTCCATGGTGCCCGCCCGCGCATCACGCTGCATCCGCGCGTGAATCAGCCCTGGGTCGCGCGGATGTTCGCTGAGCACATCCTGTTTCACGAATTCTGTCATCATGCCCAGGCCTGTCGGCCAATACGCGGGGAGACGCCGCATAGCCCGCGCTTTCGCACCTGGGAGCGGCGCTATCCCCACCATGAACTGGCACAGGCATGGGAGCGGGCGTATTTGCGAGATGTGTTGGCGGGGACGGTGCCGAGAGAGAGCGGCGAGGAATGAGCGGCGAGTGGCGGGGGCGAGGGTATGGCTTGGCGAATTTCTACGGCGTCTCCCCCTGGGACCGCGGCCCACTGGGCCGCATGCATTCGATGCGGGCCAGTGGCCCCGAGTGACGCTCAGCATGAAACCCCGTCCCGTCCGCAGTTGGCCATCATAAAATCAATCGGCTCAGGCAGACGCCTGGGCCGATGATGATCTTTCAGAACAGCGCCTGAAAATCAGCTATTGCTGGTAATGAATTCGCGCAGCTTGGGTTCCGGCTGGAAGCCCATGGTCTTGGCCGCGACCTGACCGCCCTTGAACAGGATCAGGGTCGGAATGCTCATGACGCCGTACTCCTGGGCAACGCCCGGATTGTCGTCGACATTCAGCTTGCCGATTTTGACGCCGCTCATCTCGGTCGAGAGCTTGTCGATGATCGGGCCGACCATCTTGCAGGGGCCGCACCAGGGGGCCCAGAAATCGACCAGGACGGGGGTCTCACTCTGGAGCACTTCGGTCTGGAAATTAGCGTCGGTGAATTCTTTGGCCATGGCAGGCTCCTTCTTGGATAGGCAAGATCTAACGGCTACCGGCACCGCATGCAAGGCGTCCAAGAGTCAGGTCTCGACGGGAAACCAGTCCCGGGCCTGACGCAGCTTGGCGATGGCAGTCGTGGCGGCGTCTTCGCTGCAGCCCACGGCACGGGCAATGTCGGCCGCGCGCCAGCCATGGCTCCACATCGGGCGATGGGCGGCCACGGCGACGACCAGCGGATCATCCAACCATTTGGCCTTCGACTTGGTCAGGGGGCGCCGTTTCCGCTTTTTACCCGAGGGCTTGGGGACAAGGTCGGCCTCGTGGAACCAGCCTTTGCGCTCGCGCCAGGCATCAATGACCTCCGTGACCTGGGTGCGCGAGGCACGCAGATCCCGGGCGATCTCGAACTCGCGCCACCCATTGCGCCACATGACGCGATAGGCGGCCACTTTGGTGCGCAATTCAGCCAGGGGGTCGACCGCAGGGGCGCTGCGGTAGTGCTGCGTGCGCGGGCGTGGGGTGTCCAGCCCGGGGCTGCGTGGAGCGAAGAAATAGTGCTGGGTGGTGGCGCGCACCCGTTCGATGCGCTGCCGCAAGTCACGCAAGGTGAGACCGACCTCGACGGCGATCATGTCGATGGGTACCGCACGAATCCACAGACGGTGCGCACGTATCAGCGCATCGACCTCTTCGTTGCTGGGCGTGGCGCCGTAAGGCCAGCAATAGCGCAGGTGGTCATCGAGCGTGCGGTGGGGACTCCACGTCAGCGTGCCGGCGCGCGCCGCTTTGCGCAAGGCGGTGCGGTAATAATTGGCCAACGGGCTGGTGGGGTCCGTGGGCCAACCCGCCTGGACCTGCCACCGCTGGAGCACGTAATCGACTTCGTCGATCAATTGCGACTCGTCTGGGAAGACGCGATTTACGCAACGTTCTTGCGTACGCTTGATGGCTTGACGCAAGGCGCGGGCATCGGTTCCCAAGAGCAGCGCTTGCGCGGTGTAGGGAACGCCCAGGCGCGACCAACGTCGTACCTGCTCCAGTGCTTCACCCCACTGCTGATGCGCAGGGCCGTCAAAGGCGAGCGCACAAAACTCGATCAGAGCATGTTGCGGCTTGCAGGGCAGGGCCCCGGAGGTGCGGCGAATGCGGCGCAGAATCGTAGTGACCGTCTGGCGCGAGCAGTGCACTGCTGCAGCGATGGCGTCCAGGTTCTGACCTTCGGACCACAGCGCCAAGATCTGGCGATTGCGGCTGTGACAGGAATGGCTGGGCGGCCACAGCGAGCGACATGCCGCCGCTTGGGAGCGCAGGGGAAGAACGAGGGTTGGCATGGCCATGGAGCAGGAACCAGGGGCGGACCATAGATGGTGCACACAAGCAACCAAGCTGTAGCTGACCGTCGTATGGGGAGCGCTGGCGGAGCGTAACACACCCCCACAGGTCAGACCGGTAATGGGGAGCCTTCCGGGAAGGTCATCTTGCCCCTACCGCAGGGGAACCCAGACTCCCCCGCGTGCCGCGTATTACCGTCCTCCCCAGTCTGCTGTCCGCCGATTTCGGCCACCTCGCCGCCGAGCTCGCCCGCTGTGCCGCGGCGGGTGCGACCAAGCTCCACGTCGATGTCATGGACGGGCATTTTGTACCCAATGTGACCATTGGGCCCTTCATCGTCGCGGCCATGCGGCAAGCGACGACCTTGCACCTCGACGTGCATCTGATGATGACGGATCCACTGCGTTACGTGGACGACTTCCGGGCTGCTGGCGCCGATGCCATCACCATTCATGTCGAGGCTATCGGGCCACGCACGATGGCGGCTGCGATCGATCGCGTGCGCGCGACCGGTGCGGCCGTGGGGCTGGCCTTCAATCCCGATACCGATCCGGAATTGTGGTTCGATCATCTGCGCCGAGTTGACCTCGCGATGTTCATGACCGTCTATCCGGGCTTTGGCGGTCAGGCCTTCATCCCGCAGGTACGCCCGCGCATTCGCGCCACTCGCGCCGCCTTCCCGCAGTTGGCGATTCAAGTCGATGGCGGCATCAACCGCGACACCGTCCCGTTGGTGGTGGCGGATGGCGCGACCGATTTGGTCTGCGGCAATGCCTTCTTCAAAGACCCCGATCCCGCCGCATTCCTGCGCTGGGCCGAAAGTCAGGCATGAACCGCAGCGATTGGGAAGCGCAAGAAGCTCAGCGCCTCGCTGGTTATGCCATGTGCGTGCGCGATTCGCGCGGCCGTCAGCACCCGAGCCGCCAGGACAGCGAGCGCACCGCCTTCCAACAAGATCGCGATCGCATCATCCACAGCCGGGCGTTTCGACGTCTGCAATATAAGACG